>JAJRUC010000345.1 GCA_024278015.1 Chloroflexota bacterium | reverse complement strand
CCGCCGCCGCCCCGGAAAACACCCTGCCCGCCTTCAGGCTGGCCGCCGCGCAGGGCGCGCACGGCGTAGAACTGGACGCTCAACTTTCCGCCGACGGGCATGTGGTGATTATGCATGATTTCAACGTCGATAGAACAACCGACGGCCACGGCCCGGTTAAAACCAAAACCCTGGCCCAATTGAAGGCGCTGGATGCGGGCAGCCACTTTTCGCCGGAATTTACCGGCGCGCCCATTCCCACCCTTGATGAAGTCTTCGCCGCCCTGGGGCCGGTTTTGCTGTTCAATATCGAATTGAAAACCGTCGATATCCGGGACAACGGCCTGGAAGCCGAAGTCATCCGCCTGATTGAAGACCACAATCTGCAAGACCGGGCCATGCTCTCATCGTTTAATCCGTTCTCGCTCATGCGGGCCTGTCGCCATAACCCCCGCATTAAACGGGGTTTGCTGTGGTACCCCGGCCTGCCCCTGTTGTTGCGCCGGCAGATATTCCGCAGCCTGGCCAGACCGCATATGTTCCACCCGTATTGGGAAGCCGTAACCCCACGCATGATAGAAAAAGAACATCGACGCGGTACGCGGGTAAATGTGTGGACGTGCAACGACCCCGCCGCCATGAAAAGCCTGATGGCGATGGGCGTTAATTCAATTATGACCGATTATCCGGACCGATTAAGGCAGGTTCTTGATGAATCAACCGCCGCTTAAAATAATTCTCAACCCGTATGCCGGACGACGGCACGCGCAAAAGCAAATTGAGCCGCTGAAACAGGCCCTGCAACGGGCCGGTCTGGCCTTCGATTTTGTCGTCACCCAATCGCCCGGCGAAGGGATTGCCCTGGCCCGGCAAGCCGCGCCGGACGGCTTCCGCACCGTGGTGGCGGCGGGCGGAGACAGCACCATCGGCGAGGTGATGAACGGGCTGGTGCAGGCCGCCGGAGAGGGACAGGCGGGCACGCTGGGCATTGTGCCTTTGGGCACGGCCAACGACCTGGCCGACATGCTGCACATTCCCCGCAATCTGGACGATGTTTGCCGCCAACTGGCCGCCGCCCAAACCCGCGTCATCGACATTTGCCGGGTCAACGACTACTTCTTCGATAACAATTCCGCAGTGGGGCTGGAGCCGGTTGTCACCCTGGAAGCCGAAAAAATCACCCGCATCAAAGGCTCATTGCGTTACATTGTGGCCGCCCTGCGGGCCATCCGGAAGCGGCCGGTGTGGCAAGCCCGCATCCAATGGGATACCGGCTCGTTCACCGGGCCGATTACCCTGGTTTCGGTGGGCAACAGCCCCCGCACCGGCGGCGCCTTCTGGATGACCCCCGACGCCAAACTGGACGACGGTCTGTTCGATTTTATTTATGCCCCCGTCATGGGCCGCCTGGCCCTGCTGAAATTATTGCCCAAAACTTTCAGCGGCAAACACATTCACGATAAACGGGTGGTGTATCGCCAAAGCGCCACCCTGAAAATCACCATCTCGCCCGCCCCCCTGCAAGCCGACGGCGAAATCATCGACCGGGAGGCCACCACGCTTGAATACAGCATCCTGCCCCAAAAATTGCGGGTCATCGCTTAAAGACAATGCCGTCCAAACCGGTTGAGTGGGGCTTTTTTTTGCTGTACAATCATCTGGCCTTTTTGTACAATACCGTTGCCTGGCTGGTGTCGTTGGGTCAGTGGCCCAAATGGCGACAAACGGCCCTGCGCCATGTGCAGCCCGGCCCCACCCTGGAACTGGCTTGCGGCACGGGCGGCCTGCTCGCCGCGATGGCCGCCGGCGGCCTGAAGCCGGTGGGCGTAGACCTGTCGCCGTTTATGGCCCGCCTCACCCGCCGCAGGTTGGCCCGGCGTAAAATGCCGGTGAGCATTGCACAAGGCCGGGCGCAAGCCTTGCCCTTCCCCACCGACCATTTCAGCAACGTCATCGCCACCTTCCCCACCGCCTATATATTTGAAGCCCCCACCCTGGCCGAAGTGCGGCGCGTGCTGAACAGCGCCCTGCCGCAAGCGCGGCTGATTGTGGTCTTTCAGGGATACCTGAACGCCCCCGCCCCCATTCGCGCCCTCATCGAGTGGGCCTACCGCGCAACAGGCCAGCGCAGCGCCCCCCGGCGCGCGGTACTGACCATCTTTGAGCAGGCCGGGTTTCAGGCTCAATGGGAAAAAACCGCCTTCGAGGGCGCGCGGGCCGGGGTTATCATCGCCGCGCCGGCCCCGACAGAGGGGGCGGACTGACATTTTCGGCCTTAATGCGGGTGTGGTATAATCCAGACCTTGAAAAATCGGGTAGTGGCCAGAATTGACTGGTGGACGAAAACCCCCTCCCCAACCCTCCCCCCTAAAAAGGGGAGGGAGCAAAATTCCCTCTCCCCTTGGGGGAGAGGGTTAGGGAGAGGGAGAAAAACAATTTGTCCCATCAGTCAAAAATTACCACCACCAAAAATCGTACCAACGGAGCTTCCGGTGCCAAAATTCATCAATCCCTATCACCCCGGAGAAATTCCGGCCTCAAACGCATCGTTCTTTGGCCGGGAGACGTTAGCCACCTGGGTTGAACAGCAACTCATTGCCCGGCGCCGGATTATGATTATTCACGGGCCGGCGCTGGTGGGCAAAACAACGTTTCTGGAATTTTTGCCGAACCTGCTCGCCTTCGATTGCCTGCCCGTATCGCTGGCGTTCAGTCATCTGTCTGATTACCGGCCTGCCGCCCTGTTGGGCTACCTGGCCGAACAACTGGCCCGCCGGTTGCAGGCCCAGGGCCTTAACCCTGAAGCCGGCGGCACCCCCGCCGATGCGCCGGACCCGTTGGCCGCCGCCGACCGGCTCCTGGCCCAACTGGAAGTTCAGCGCCCCCGCACCGAATTGCTGCTGACCATCGACGATGCCGATGCGCTGCCGTCCCGGCCCGATGCGGAAGCCTGGTTTTCGGCGCTGGAAACGCTGCTGACCCGGCGCGACCACCTGAGCGTTATTTTGATGGTGAACAGTGCCTCGCTGCCCCATTTACGCCATCCCCTGCTTGACACCGCCCCCACCCATCCCGTTTCAGTGCTGGCGATGAACGACGCCCTGCAAATGATTTCTCGCCCGGTGGAGGGCGTGCTGCTGTTTGATTACGGCGTACCCAAACGCATCACCGAACTCACGTCGAATCACCCCTGTTATCTGGCCTTGTTCAACCACGCCCTGTTCAGCCGTTGCGCCCGCACCGGCTGGGTGAACATGCGCGACCTTGATTTAACCCTGAACGACGTTCTTTCGCAAGAGATTCCATCGTTTGAGCAGTTGTGGCAAACGGCCACCTGGGTAGAGCGGGTGGTGCTGGCGGCAATGGCTTCGGTGAAGGGCACGCACGGCATTTTTACCCGCCAGGAAATTGTGGCCCTCATCACCCGCAAAGACAAAAAAGCCACCGAACAAATCATCCTCACCGCCCTGGAATCGCTGGTGTACCGGGGGATTCTGGTGAAGATGGGGGCGCTGGGGTATCGATTTTTTGTGGATTTGTTCAGAATTTGGCTGCAACGACATTATTCGCCGGCCGATACCCTGACTATGGTAGTTTGGCAAAAACCGGCGGCCCGGCCCGGCCCCCCGCCGGACGAAGATACAGAGTCCTCTCCTGCGCCGCCCGTGGCGGGCCGGGTCAAATGGCTGGGCGGTCTGACGGGCCTGGCTATCGTCGGCTTGCTGGCCTTCGGGGGGCTGGTCATTGCCCAAAAAACGGGGCTGCTGGGCGCGTCGACGCCCCTGCCGCCGCAAGTCGCCCCCGCCGCCTTGAACGTCACCGCCCCGCCGCCGGCCACCATCGCCCCCACTCCGGTTCCCGTCGCGGCCCCCACCGGCACGCCCACGCCCACCGCCCCGATTGTAGTCGCCAAAAGCCTGCCCACCATCGCCTACATGGCCCGTCAGGCCGAAGGGCCGTGGCAAATTTACGTTATGAACACCGACGGCTCCGGCGCAACCAACCTGTCGGACGCATCCGCCGATGACACCTCGCCGGTTTGGTCGCCCGCCGGCAACGAACTGGCTTTTGTCAGCCAACGAGACGGCAATCGGGAAATTTATGTGATGGATATTCAGGGGCAAAATCTCCGCAATCTCACCAACAACCCCGCCGATGACTGGACGCCCGCCTGGTCGCCCGACAGCCGGCAGCTTGTCTTCGCCTCGAACAGAAGCGGCAGTTGGGAACTGTACCTGCTTAACGCCGACGGCACAGACCTGCGCCAGTTGACCGGCGGCGGGCAAAGCAACATCTCGCCGGTGTGGTCTGCCGACGGCGAGCAACTCGTTTATTCCTCAAAGCGGGACGGCAATTGGGAAATCTATACCATGCGCCTTGACGGGACTGACCTGCGCCGTCTGACCCGCAACGAGGTGAATGACCTGGCGCCGGTCTGGTCTCCGGACGGGGCGGCCATTGCCTACGAAACGAACATCGACGGCAACGTGGAAGTGTACGTTATGTCCGCTTCGGGGGGCAATCCGCGCAACATCAGCAATATGCCCTACGCCAACGACCACGGCCCCACCTGGACCCCCGACGGCCAACGCCTGATTTTCTATTCCAACCGGGAAGGAAACTGGGATTTGTTTTTAACCGATTTGAACGGCAGCCATGTCGAAAACCTGACCCAAACGCCCAGTCTGGATGAGCAAACGCCCATCTGGCGGCCATAGATAACACAAGACGAGCAGGGGCACGACGCATCGTGCCCCTGCGATGAAACCCGGTCCGGGGGAAAAAACAATGTCAAAAATAAAAGTGGGTATTTTAGGAGCCACCGGCTCGGTAGGGCAGCGATTCATTCAACTGCTGGCAAACCACCCCTGGTTTAAAATCAGCGTCCTGGCCGCCTCGGAAAAATCGGCGGGCAAACCGTACCGCCAAGCCTGCAACTGGTTTCTTTCCGCCGATATTCCGGCCAACATTGCCGATATGGCGGTGCAGTCGCTAACCCCCACGCCGGATTGCCAACTTGTCTTTTCGGCCTTGCCCAGCCGGTTGGCCGCCACCGTTGAGACGCAATTTGCCGGGGCGGGCTACGGCGTGCTGAGCAACGCCGGCGCCCACCGCTACGATGCGGACGTGCCCCTGGTTACCGCCGAGGTGAATCCCGACCATTTGCAGCTGATTGCGCCGCAACAGGCCGGGCGCGGCTGGGACAAAGGCTTCATCGTCACCAATTCCAACTGCTCAACCATGCCGCTGGTTATGGCCCTGGCGCCGCTGCACCGGGCCTTTGGGGTAAAATCGGTGCTGGTGCAAACGATGCAGGCCCTTTCCGGCGCGGGCTACAACGGCGTCCCGTCGCTGGCCGCGCTGGATAACGTCATCCCTTTTATTAAATCCGAAGAAGAAAAGATGGTCATCGAATCGAAAAAAATGCTGGGCCTGCTGCAAAACAATCGAATTGCAGACGCGGAATTTGCCCTGAGCGCCCATTGCAACCGCGTCGCCACCCTCGACGGCCATTTGGAGACCGTTTCTGTGGCTTTCCACACCCCGCCCGCCGATGAATCGGCCATCCTTGATTTATGGCGAAGCTGGAATCCGCTGCCCCAACAACTAAACTTGCCCGGCGCGCCCAACCCGCCGATTGTTATTCGGATGGAGGAGAACCGGCCCCAAACCCGGCTGGACCGCGACAGCGGAGGGG
>JAJRUC010000344.1 GCA_024278015.1 Chloroflexota bacterium | reverse complement strand
GAGCGCCCAGGCCCAGGGCCATGCCCTTCAACCGCCCGGCCTTGACCAGATGCAGGGTTATCAGGCTGACCGCTACCAGCAAGGCGAAGGTGGCGACGCCGGTGGCCGCCCCCTGCGCCCGCCGAAAAATATCGATGTGGCGGTCTTGCGTTATCAGCAGGGCAAAATAGGCCAACGGCAGCGATACAACTGTCAGTCCGCCCAAAATCCACGTCATCGGCTTGAGCAAGGCCACAAATTTGGCCCGCGCCGTGGCCGTAAAAGGAGCCATCAGCCGGTGCAGGCCCACCGCTGCCAGCCCGGCCAGCGCAAAATCGAGCAGGAAAATGTAGCGGGCCGGCGCTCTGAACTGCCCAAAGCCGGGGCTGAGCGACAGCCAGCCGTGCAGGATGGAACTATCGCCCAGGGCCAGCAAAAAACTCACCCCCGCCAGAAAAATCAAAAAGCGGGTGTGACGGTCCTTTTGCAAAAAAGCGGCTGTCAGGGCCAGCAACAAGGTTAAAATGCCGATGTAGCCCGTTTCCACCCGCTGCCACGGCCCCCAGTGGAGGGCCGGGTCGCGCCCGAAATAGTTGGGCACCAGCAAGCCAATCAGTTGGGCCGGGTGCAGCGAATAGGCCGTGGTTTCGGCGTAACTCAACGCGGCGCGGGGGGTGTAGCGGCTCATTTCCAGGGTGGGGACAAGCCACAGCGCCGACAGGCCCACAGTAACGACCAACATCAGGGACAAATATTTGAGCGGGTTCAGCCGCCGGGGCCATCCCCCGTTTGCCGCCGGGAAAATAATTTCCCACAAGGCAAACAGACCGACCGCCAGCAAAATAAAGAGGGTGATTTGCATGTGTCCGGCCAGGGTGCCGATGCCCAGCAACGCGCCGCTGAGCAAGGCAAAGCCTGCCTTGCGGCGGACGACGGCCAATTGAAAGGCGAGCAGCACCGGCGGCAGCCAGGCGGCCACGGCAATCATGTTCAAATTGCCGAAGTGGACGATGAACAGGTCTGAAAATTCAAAGGCGATGGCCCCGGCAAAGGCGGCCACGGGGTGCAGCCGCAGTTTTCGGGCCGACGGGCTGTGTTGCAAAAACAGAAACATCCCGAAGCCGGCCAGCCAAAAATGAAAAATTGCCAGATATTCAAGGCTTTGGACGGTAATTTGGGGCAACAACAAAAAGACCGGCAGGTTGAGGGGATAAAACAGGCCGGATTGGGCGTCGGCGGCGAAGGGCAGACCGCTGTAAAGATAGGGGTTCCACAGGGGCAACAGGCCCGCCTTCAACGATTGGGCGGCGAAGGCGTAATTGGGGTACAAAAACGGAACCAGGTCGCCCCCGCCGGCGGGCATCCAGGTGTTGGGCGTGAACAGAACCTGCCAGAAAAAGGCCATCGTCACCAGAACCAGCGCGGCCCCGGCCGCAAGCGCCTGCTTCCGTACCGATTGATTGCTGTTCGGTTCAGGGGGTAATTTAGCTTCCAAAGGCCTGATTGTCTTTAATCCGTTGGCTCAAAATAGTTTCGATTTCGTAGCTGTCGCCGCCGAGATGCTCCACCTCCGCGCCGCCGTCGCGCAGCTTTTTCAGCTCCGGGCGGGTGTGGCCGGGGCCGATGACCGTTACCCGGCGGGCGAGTTTGGCCGTTTCAAGGCTGAACCCGGCGGAAAGCGAAAAATGCAGCAGAAAATCGGCGGCAATAAAGACGTTGGTGCGCCGGCCCCGGCTTTGGGGCGGCCCGAACAGCACATAATGGTCAATCTGTTTGTCGTCGCCGGAGTCATCTTCCGGCACTTCCAGATTGACGGTGCGCGTATTTTTGCCGTCGAGGGCGATGTTGGCGGCCTTGACGGTGGTATCCCACACGGCCAGATCGTACACCCCGGCGGGCAGGTTTTCAAACTTGTAGCGTCCGGTGGGGGGCAGGGTTTTGCGAGCCACCATTGTGCCGCTTTTGCCCAGTACAATGGTGTGGCCCAGGCCGTTGGTTACGGTTCCCTTGATGACGCTCTCTTCCGGGGCGGGCATTGAAAGAGTCACTTCCCGCGAATTTGCGCCGTCAACCTTGATGCCGCCGCGCCGCACCGAGGCCCCGACCACTTTCAGGGTGTAGGTTCCGGCGGGCAGTCCCTCAAAACGGAAGGTGTCGTCATCGGCGATGGGTTGTTCGGCAGCGGTGGTTCCCTGCCGCGACAGGCGCAGGGTGCGGCCCGCGCCGTCGATGACCTTGCCGAAGATGACGCTATCGGCCTGATTGCCCGCCGCCTCTTTGACCACTTCCTGAAAGACCACGTAAAACGAATGATGCCCCCACGTGTTGTACAGCGAGCCGTCGGGCAGGGGTTCATCGGGGTGGGTGGTGCGGATGCCCGTGACCATGTCCGATTTGTCGCTGCCGCCGGGGGTGCGGCCGTTGGCCCACACCGAAACAAGCTGGTTTTTGCCCACGGCGATATTGCCCCCCGGTTCGTTGTCCGGTTTGTCAACCCCCACCGGGCGGGCCGGTTCATTCTGTTGGCGATTTTCCCACGTCCAGCCCACCCAGCCGATGGGGTTGCGCAGGCGATTGCCGTCCTGGCCCAGAATTTCCAGATAAACGTGATGGTTGCTCCAGTTTTCCAGCGGACGGAGGTGGTGAACGCCGATGACCTGCCAGTACGCTTCGCCGACGGCCACATCTGCCGGTTCAATTTTTACGCCGTAGCCGGCAGCGTCATTCAGCGGGGGGTTGCCCGCCTGATGATTTTCTACATAAATGGCGTTGTATTTTTGGTGGTCGAAGGCCATGGGAGCGCTCCCTGATTATTTTTTGGGGGGCGGATTAAACAGGGAGATTAACTTTTTGCGGGTGTCAGCCGCAATCGAGGCCCCTTTGGTCCCTTCCCGGATAAAGGTTTTGAGTTGTTTGCCTTTCAGCACCGGCACATCCGAACCTTCCACGGTCAGGTCAATTTTGGGGTCGGTAAAAACTATCACCGGCTGAATGGGGATGTCGGCGGCTTCGGGCAGGTTGCTGGTTACCAGTTTGGTCAGGATTTGGGCGTTCTGTTGCGCTTCGAGGGTGGGGTTGCCCAGGCCTTCATCGGCAAAAAAGCGCAGCAACCGCCCAAACGAAAAGTTTCGGTGCCATTTACCGTTTTTCACGCTCACCTGTCCATCATGAAATTTGGTGGTGATGGCGTAAAGCCGGGTGGGCGATATTAAAATGTGGGGCGCTTTGGCTGTGTAATTGAACAGGGTGTGCTTGTTGTCGAAGCCTTTCAGGGCGTTGGTCAGGTGTTGGTCGGCGCGAGGCTCACGCACCCAGCGATTAATCAGGCCGGTGGCGATGGTAGAGGTGAGAAACCCCAGCACCAGCAAGGCGAGGGTGGCGTAAAACAGCAACGGTGATACGGCGTCGTCTCGCAGGCTGATGATGTTGGTCGCCAGCCCGCCCAGCAGCAAGACCATTGCCAGGGGTGAAAGCCGGGTGGCTATTTTTTTTCGTTTGGCGATAAGGGCTTCGTTGGTGATGATTTTCATGGGTTAAATTTCCTTCTTTCCTGTTTTGATGGCGTGCAGAATATCTTTCTCGACGGCGTTGCCGGCCACCCGCAGGGCATTGCGAATGGTGTAGGCGTCTGACCGGCCATGAGTGATGATGGTTACGCCGTTGACCCCCAGCAGGGCGCCGCCGCCGAATTCGCGGTAGTCCAGCTTTTTGCCCACCGCGTTAAAGGCCCCCCTGGCCAGCAAACTGCCGGCCACGGCCAGCGGGCGGGCCTTGATTTCCTGTTTGATGGTTCCCAGCAAAAATTTACTCAGCCCTTCGGCAAATTTGATGATAACGTTGCCGGTAAAGCCGTCGGTCACAACCACATCGGCCAGGCCGGCGGGAATGTCTTTGCCTTCCACATTCCCGATGAAGTTGTACGGGGCCGCTTTCATCAGCTCGGCGGCCTCTTTAACCAGCGTACTGCCTTTGCCTTCTTCCTCGCCGGTAGACACAATGCCCACCCGTGGCTTGGAGACGCCCAGCACCCGTTCCGCGTACAGGCTGCCCATCAGGCCGAACTGGTACAGAAACTCCGGCCTGACATCGGTGTTGGCCCCCACATCCAGCAAAAAGCAGAAGCCGCGTTCAGAACTGGTGGGGAAGATGGTGCTTAAGGCCGGGCGTTTGATGCCCCGGATGCGGCCCAGGCCAAACAGGGCCGCCGCCAGCGCCCCCCCGGAATTTCCGGCGGTGATGAAGGCGTCGCTGTGGCCGGCCTTCACTTGCCGCACGGCCACATTCATACCGGCGTCTTTTTTGGCCCGCACCGCTTTAACGGGGTGGTCGTCCATTTCAATCACTTCGCCGGCGGGGATAATGGGCAAATCCAGGCCGGTGGTATCGTGCTTTGCCAGCTCGGCCTCAATGGCTTCGGGCCGGCCCACCAGTTGCACGGTCATACCAAAATCTCTGGCCGCCCACACCGCCCCGTGGACGGTTGCGGCGGGGGCGCGATCGCCGCCCATTGCGTCAAGCGAAAGTATCATACGTCCTTTTCCTTAAAAATTACGACAGGAATTATTTGGGAGTACAGATTATACTCGAATTATAACATGCCCCGGTTCAGTAGCAAATGGTTTGCCGCCCGGCTATTGCACCCCTCAATATTAAGCAGGACTTACGCAGTTGCGGTAAATCACGGTGTTTTACTCCCTCCCCGCTTTGCGTCCCCCGCTGTCGGGGGAGGAGCTATACTCAACTGCGTCACAAACGAACATGGTTTTTCACTGATATATGTTGGTTCGGGGTAGGGACAACCCTTGTGGTTGCCCTGTGTTTCAGCCCGAATTTGGGCGACCACAAGAGTCGCCCCTACAAAAACCGGCGTATT
>JAJRUC010000343.1 GCA_024278015.1 Chloroflexota bacterium | reverse complement strand
CGGAGACTTTTGCTCCGCCCAAAATTGCCAAAAAGGGCAGCCTGGGGGCGGCCAACGCCTTGCCGAGAAAATCGAGTTCCTTCCCCAGCAAAAAACCGGCCGCGGCCGGACGCAGAAAATCGGTCACGCCGACGGTGCTGGCGTGGGCGCGGTGGGCGCTGCCGAAAGCGTCGTTGATATACACTTCGCCCAGTTTTGCCAGTTGCGCCGCAAATTGCGGGTCATTCTTCTTTTCTTCGGGGTGGAAGCGGGTATTTTCCAGCAAAATCACTTCGCCGGGCTGCATAGCCTGCGCGGCGGCCTCCACCTCCGGGCCAACGCAATCATCCAGCTTTTTTACCGGGCGATTGAGCAATTCCGACAACCGGGCGGCCACGGGGTCCATCTTCAGACTGTCTACCACCTGCCCTTTGGGGCGGCCCAAATGCGACATCAACACCACGGCGGCCTTGCGCTTCAACAGGTATTCAATGGTGGGCAGCGCGGCGCGGATGCGGCGGTCGTCGGTGATGGCGCCGTCCTGCAACGGCACATTAAAATCAACCCGCACCAGGGCGCGTTTGCCGGCAACAGCTATATCGGTGATTGTTTTTTTGGTCATAAAACGCCTCTCAATTTTTGTGGCCGGAATATCGGGGCAGATTAATGCAGGGGTGGCTCGCGAGCCGCCCCTGCGGTTTTTAGCGTTTAATTTTACAGTTTGCCGGCGATAAGGTTCGCCAAATCGGCGGTGCGGTTTGAGTAGCCCCATTCGTTATCGTACCAGGCGACAACCTTGACCATATTGCCGCCCAGCGCCTGGCAAAACTGGGCGTCGATGGTGCTGGAGGCCGGGTTGCCCTTGAAATCAATGGAAACCAACGCTTCTTCGCTGTAATCAATTACATCTTTCATGGAGCCGCCGGCGGCGCCTTCTTTAAATGCGGCCAGAAGGTCTTTGGTGGTCACGTCTTTTTCCACTTCAGCCACAAAATCAACCACAGACACGGTTGAGGTCGGCACGCGCAGGGCGTAGCCATCGAATTTGTCTTTCAGGTCCGGGATGACCAGGGCCACGGCTTTGGCCGCGCCGGTGGTGGTGGGGATGATGTTCATGGCGGCGGCGCGGGCGCGGCGCAGGTCGCTGTGGGGCAGGTCCAGAATACGCTGGTCGTTGGTGTAGGCATGGATGGTGGTCATCAGCCCCTTGACAATGCCGAATTTGTCGTTGACAACTTTGGCGGCGGGGGCCAGACAGTTGGTGGTGCATGAGGCGTTGGAAATGATGTGGTGTTTGGCGGGGTCGTACTGGTCGTCATTTACGCCCAAAACGATGGTGATGTCTTCGTTTTTGGCGGGGGCGCTGATGATAACCTTCTTTGCGCCGGCTTGCAGGTGTTTGGCAGCCAGTTTGCCGGTGCGGAAAAAGCCGGTGCTTTCCACCACAATATCCACGCCCAGGTTGCCCCAGGGCAGGTTGGCCGGGTCGCGCTCGGCCAAAACCTGCACGTGCTTGCCGTTCACGTTCAGGCCGCCTTCAACTATCTCAATATCGCCCTCGAATTTGCCGTAGTTCGAATCGTACTTCAGCAAATGGGCCATTGTTTTCAGGTCGCCAATATCGTTGACGGCCACCACTTCCAGGGTGTCAGGGTACTTTTCCCGGATAACCTTGAATACTTGCCGCCCGATACGTCCGAACCCGTTAATCCCGATTTTTATAGTCATGTGTTTTTCCTCTTTTTAAAAAGTAAGATTGGTTATTTAAAAACAGAGAAGCCTGTACGCTTAGCTTTCACTAACGTTCCGTTGCTTCTCTGCCTGGTACCACTGCATCAATTGTTTCGCCAATTTTTCGGCCTGATGTCGCCAGGGTTTATCCTCATCCACAACATCAACTGCTATCAGCGTGTATTTTATTTTATCAGTGAAGGCCGGATTCACCAAATTCAGCGGCCAGTCTGCCGGCAAGGGATGGGCCAGATTGTTATTGGCCAGCACATGAGAAAACACCCCCGACCCGACATGGTCTTCCAAAACCCGCACGTGGTCTTCCAGCGAAAAATGGTCTGTTTCGCCGGGTTGGGTGGCTACATTGGCCACATACACCGTCAGGGCTTCGCCGGCGCGAATAGCTTGCGGTATTTCCGGCACCAACAGATTGGGCAGCAGACTGGTGAACAAACTGCCCGGCCCCAAAATAATCAAATCGGCCTCTAAAATGGCCCGAATAGCCCCCGGATACGAGGGCGGATTATCGGGTTTAAGATAGACGCGCTCAATGGGCCAGGGGCTGTGCGGAATGGCGCTTTCACCCCGCACTTGCTCCGAGCCGTTTTCGGCGGTCACATCGGCGTACAGGGTGACATCTTGCAGGGTGCTGGGTACAATTTGCCCCCGAATAGCCAGCACGCGCCCGCTTTCGACCAAAGCGCGTTCAAAACTGCCGGTTACCCCGGCCAGGGCGGTGATGAATAAATTACCGAAGCTGTGGCCTCCCAGCTCATTTTTGCCGCCGTTGCCCCGCTTTGAGAAGCGATATTGAAAAAGTTGCGTGGTCAGGGCGTGGTCATCGGCCAGGGCGGCGATGCAATTCCGAAAATCGCCGGGGGGCAGCACGCCCAGCGATTCCCGCAGCCGGCCCGATGAGCCGCCGTCATCGGCCACGGTGACAATGGCGGTGATGTTATCGGTGTAGGCCTTCAGGCCGCGCAACAGATTGCTCATCCCCGTCCCCCCGCCGATAGTCACCACTTTGGGGCCTCTTCGTTTTTGGCGGGCGCGATGCAAAATTTCGGCCAGTTCGGCGGCATTCGGTTCTGTGGGGAAAATAGCCTGCACCATCGTTTGATTCAAGCGATACAGCGCCCCAACCACCAGCCCCACCCCCAGCGCCCCAAAGAAGAACGCCCGCAGCCAGCGCGGCAAAAATTGCAGGGCGATAATTCGCACCAGGGGCGGATAGCCGGTAGCACCGTATAAATCTCGCAAAAACAGGCCAAAGCCCAGGGCTAAAATGGTAATTCCGATGAATAAAATCAGCACCCAGCGTTTGATGCCCATACCCGGGGTGAGCCAGCGAGACAGTGTTTTCAGTGATTTTGCCATTCGTCACTCGTCATTCGTCATTCATCATTTGAGAGCCATTATATCACGTTTCCGCAATACGCAATACGCCGCAGGCATGGTATAATTTGCCCTATGAAAAAATTTGCCAAAGCCGCTATTCTATTCTCATTAATTGCG
>JAJRUC010000342.1 GCA_024278015.1 Chloroflexota bacterium | reverse complement strand
AGGCGGCCAATCAAGTTGCGGGGCGGCTTTCTTCCGGGATATTGATGCGCCTGCCCCTGTCTCTTTTCCCCACTTTCAGGCAGTTTTACTGCCAAACGCTGGCCCGGCGGGCCGGAGACAACCGCGTATTCACCACCACCACCCCCGGTCTGATCTCCCACGTGCCGCAGATTATGGCGGCTGTCCCCAAGGCGAAGTTCGTCTACGTCAGGCGTGACAAAAACGATACCATGCTGCGCATATTCTTCCGCCGATACAGTAACGGCAATCACTATGCCTATGATCTGAACTGGATAAGCGCATACCTCGATTGGTATTACGCCCTGATTGAAATTTACTGCGAAAAATATCCCGACCATACGATGATGGTGCGTTACGAAGACCTTGTGGCCGACACCGAACTTCAGGTCCGGCGAGTGGCCGAATTCGTCGGGCTTGAACTGCCTGACAACCAAAAGTTTTCGGTTGGCGACGACAGGGGCTGCGCGCAACCCTACCTGGAGATGATGGCGGCGGAAATCGGGCGGCGGGCCGAAACCGGACAGGCACAGTGAACTCGGCGAACCGGCCAGCCAGACTTGAGGCGCTGCCAGGAATTGCCGATTTCCACTACGCGTTGCAAGTTGCCACCCTACATTGCACGCTGCCACAATGCATTGCCGGTTGCTGATCATGCAATTTCAGGCTATTTTCGCGCCGTCCAACACGGGGCATCCAGGATACTGACGTAACTCTTTGATCGGGATGGGGGCTTGCCCCATGCCGTCGCAAGTTGATTTATCAGGTTAAAGAATTTTTTGGGTCACACATGTTATCTGGCGCGAAATGACCGACAAAATGCCCAGCTCGAACCAGACGAATGCCCGGGATGCGGGGGCAGTGCCCGCCAGCCCCATTGGATGGTTGCGCAGTTTCGTGGAGAAAATCGCTTCAAATTTCGGCACGGATTTACTGGTCGGGCTGGGGTTGGCCGTGGCCTTGCCGGCTATATTGCGCTGGGGGGGAGATGTAGCGGAATGGAGTGGTCCCGGTCAGTTCAATACCGTGGTCGGCACCACGTTTGCCGTGGCATTCGGCTCCTATATCCTTCGCAAGATTGAAGATTTCCCCGGCGCCCGTACCGGTGGATTCGTGTTGCCAAGTTTTATTGTTACTTATCTGGTTTTGCTGCTGATTTTCATTTTTTTCCGGCTGGAATATAACCGGTTCTTGTTGCCCACCAGCTTCATTCTCATCGCCTTGTGGTCCTTTGTCGCCTTAAAATTGCGACAGGCCCGCGGCGTCGCTTATGCCATTGTGCCCGGTGGTGAGGTCAAGGACCTGCCTTCGGTGAAAAATGTCAGCTGGACAGTTTTGGACGAACCGGCCCTGACCGGTGCCACGTTCGCCGGTGTGGTGGCCGATCTCAAGGCGGAGCAGCCCGAAGAATGGCAGCGCTTCCTGACGGATCAGGCGGTGGCTGGCACCCGCGTTTATGACGCCCGCCAGATCGCCGAAGCCCTCACCGGTCGGGTGTCCATTCGCCACCTGTCTGAAAACACGCTCGGGTCCATCAACCCGGACCGGATTTATACCCAGGCGCGCCATCTGGCGGACTGGGTTGCCGCTCTGGCGGCCCTGATCGTTCTGATTGTGCCGTTTCTCATTATCGCGTTGCTCATCCGCACCACTTCTCCGGGCCCCGCCATATACCGGCAGACCCGCATCGGGTTTCGGGGGCGCTCGTTCCGGATTTACAAGTTTCGCACCATGTATGTGTCGGAAACGGATGGGGCCAGCGAGCGGGAGCAGGCCAAAACCCGGGACGGCGATGGCCGGATTACCCGGATTGGAAAATTTCTACGCCGCGCCCGTATCGACGAGCTGCCCCAGATCCTGAACATCCTGCGCGGAGAGATGTCCTGGATCGGGCCTCGGCCCGAAGCGGTGGCGCTTTCGAAATGGTATGAAAACCAGCTCCCCTTCTATCGCTACCGCCATATCGTGCGCCCCGGCATAACCGGCTGGGCCCAGGTCAATCAGGGCCATGTTTTTGAAGTCGACATGGTGCTCGACAAGCTTCACTACGATTTCTATTACATCAAGAATTTTTCGCCGTGGCTCGACATAATGATCGTCTTTCGCACCTTTGTGACCATTGTGAATGGTATCGGCGCCAGATAAAACCGGCGATGTAATGCTCTGACTGCCAATCGGTTCCGCAGCCCAAAGCCCCGCACCTGAAGGACCCTGCCATTTCAAGTTCCCTCACAATAATCCAAGGCCGCCGCGTTCGGTTCGCGCTGGTGGGCTGCGGTCGGATCAGCGCCAACCATTTCAAGGCCATCGCCAGCCATGGCGAGCGCGCCGAACTGGTGGCGGTATGCGACATCAACCCCGAAGCCCTTGCAAAAGCTACGGAGCAAACCGGCGCCCGGGGCTTTGGCACCCTCGATGAAATGTTGCGCGATGCCGAAATGGACTGCGTGGTCATTTGCACCCCCTCGGGGCTTCATCCTGCCCAGGCCATGAAAATTGCCCGGGCCGGGCGCCACGTCATGACCGAGAAACCCATGGCCACCCGCTGGCGCGATGGCGGCGAAATGGTGGCCGAATGCGACAGGGCAGGGGTACACCTGTTTGTGGTCAAGCAGAACCGGTTCAACCCCACATTGCAACTGGTGCGCAAGGCGGTGGAAGAGGGGCGGTTCGGGCGCATGTATTCTGTTGGCGTTAATGTATTCTGGACCCGTCCCCAGGCCTATTACGACAGTGCAAAATGGCGCGGCACCTGGGAATTTGATGGCGGCGCGTTCATGAATCAGGCCAGCCACTATATCGATCTGCTCGACTGGTTGGTTGGGCCGCTGGAGAGCGTTTTTGCCTATTCGGGCACCCTTGCCCGCAATATCGAAGTCGAAGATACCGGCGTGGCCGCCCTTAAATGGCGCAACGGGGCCCTGGGCACCCTGAATGTGACCATGCTGACCTACCCGAAAAACCTGGAAGGCTCCCTGACCATTCTGGGCGAAAACGGAACGGTGCGGGTGGGGGGCATAGCCGTTAACGAGATGAAAGCCTGGGAGTTTGCCGATGAACGCCCCGGCGACGAAAAAGCCCGCCAGACCGCCTATGACGCCGGCGGCGTTTATGGGCACGGGCACCCGATTTACTATGAAAACGTCATTGCCACCCTGCGCGGCGAGGCCGATGCCGCAACCGACGGCCGCGAAGGCCTGCGCAGTCTGGAATTGATCACCGCGCTTTACAAGTCGGCCCGAGACGGCACGCGGGTACCCCTGCCGTTGGATAGCTGATTTGTCGACTTCCCCCCATATTCACCCCAGCGCCATTGTCGATGAAGGGGCCCGCCTCGGGCCCGGCACCCGGGTCTGGCATTTCGTTCATGTGTGCGGCGGGGCTGAAATCGGGGCCGGATGTTCCTTGGGGCAAAACGTTTTTGTGGGCAACAGGGTGCGCATTGGCGACGGCGTCAGGATCCAGAACAATGTTTCCGTTTATGACAATGTGACCATCGAGGATGACGTGTTTTGCGGCCCCTCCATGGTGTTTACCAATGTGTTCAATCCCCGGGCTGCCGTGTCCCGCAAGGACGAATATCGCGACACGCTGGTTAGGCACGGCGCCACCCTCGGCGCCAATTGCACCATTGTCTGCGGCGTCACCATCGGCCGGTTTGCCTTTGTGGGGGCAGGGGCTGTGGTCACCCGCCATGTGCCCGATTTTGCGCTGGTTACCGGTGTTCCGGCCCGCTTGAGCGGCTGGATGAGCCGACATGGCGAAAAACTCGACCTGCCGCTTTCCGGTAACGCCAGCGCCCGTTGCCCGGCCACCGGGGAAACTTACAAGTTGGTGGATGGCGTGCTTGGGGTTGCGCCCTGATGGAGTTTACCAATCTGAAACGCCAGCAGGCGGCTATAAAGCCCGAGCTTGACCGGCGCATGGGCGATGTTCTGGCCCACGGGCGCTATATCATGGGCCCCGAAGTGGGCGAACTCGAAGCGGTACTGTCAAAATTTACCGGCGCAAGGTGCATCGCCGTCGCCTCGGGCACCGAAGCGTTGCTGATTGCCATGATGGCGCTTGGCATCGGGCCGGGAGACGAGGTGATCACCACCCCGTTTT
>JAJRUC010000341.1 GCA_024278015.1 Chloroflexota bacterium | reverse complement strand
CGCAGCCGTGGCCGCCGCCGAAACCAGCGCCGCCGCCGAGATACTCTCGCTGACCGCCACCGCCCAGGCCGCCGGCCCCGATTCCACCGCTACCGCCACCCCGCCCGCGCTGTCTACCAGCACGCCGCAAGCCACATCGTCGGCCACGCTCACCGCCACGCCCACGCCCACCTCGCCGCCCAATGCGCCGACGGCCACGCCCTACCCCACGCCCACTCCGCGCCCAACCTTCACCCCCGCGCCCCCCGCCGCCCCCGCAAGCGGCCCGCGCGCGCAAGAGACCACGCTCACCCTCAACACCTACAATTACCAGGCGGCCCTGATTGACACCAACCCCGATGACCCGGTTTACCCCTATCCCCGCCTGGACCAAAATCTGGTGGGAGCGCCCGCGCCCAAATCATACAAAGCCATCATCCTTGAAAATGACTACACGCAACTGACCATCCTGCCCGAACTGGGCGGGCGCATCTACAAATGGATAGACAAAAGCACCGGCCGGAATCTGTTTTATCAAAATCCGGTCATTAAACCGACCGGCTGGGGGTATCGGGGCTGGTGGCTGGCGACGGGCGGCATGGAGTGGGCCTTGCCGGTGGATGAACACGGCCTCAGCGAGGCTTCGGAATGGGCCTACCAGCTTCAGCAAGGTGATGGGCAAGCCGGGGTGCTTGTGTCTGACACCGAAGAACACAGCGGCCTCGTTTCAGAAATCCTCATCAGCCTGGATGCCGACCACGCCTGGTTTTCGCTTACGCCGCGCATCTTCAACCCCACCAACCAGCCCATCTCGTACAAATTCTGGCTGAACGGTATGTTCAACCTGGGCCAGCAGACTATCGGCAGCGGGCTTGATTTTGTGCTGCCCGCCCGCGAAGTGACCATCCACAGCACGGCAGACGAATCGCTGCCGGATGCCGGCGAGGTCATCAGTTGGCCGGTTTACAACGGACGCGATTTAAGCAAATATGAAAACTGGCAGGACTATCTGGGCATTTTTGCCGCCCCGAAGGCCGCCGCCGGATACATGGGCGCGTATAATCACAATACCAATCTGGGCGTGGCCCGCATCTTCCCCTTTGAGCTGGCGCAAGGAGCCAAAATTTTTGCCCCCGGCAATCTGGACCCGTCTCTGTGGACCGACGACGACAGTTCGTATTTTGAGCTGTGGGGCGGGCTGGCCCCCACGTTTTGGGACGAAGTAACCTTGCAGCCGGGCGCGTGGGTGGTGTGGCAAGAAAAATGGTACGCCGTAGGCGATATGGGCGGCTTTAATTTTGCCAATGAGCAGGCCGCCCTCAACCTGGGCGTCACCGATAAATCGGTGCAGGTGGCCGCCGCCGGCACGCATACCTTCAGCGGCAACCTGATTTTAAGCAACGCCGGGCAAGAAGTGACCCGCTGGCCGGTTTCGCTTTCGCCGCAAACGCCCTTCCGGGGCAGCTATACGCCCGCCGCCGCCGACCCAACCGGAGGCGACTGGAGCTTGCGTCTGGTAGATGCCGCCGGGGCCACCCTGGCTTCTACCGGATACACCAGCCCAAACGCCGCATCGTCCATCCCCTTGCCCACCGGCACGCCGCCGCCGCCGGCCACGCCCGTTTCCCTGCAACCGACGCCCACCGCCACGCCTTTACCCACTGAAACACCGGCGGCCACGGCTCCGGCGGGGGTAGAGTGGGACCCCCGCCTGACCAACCTGGGTATTACGCTCTCGACGGCGCAGGGACAGCCGCACTTCAGGCTGGTTGAGGCCAAATACTGGAACGACCAGGAATCGAAGCTGCTGCACCATATTTTTGTGGAAGTGCTGGATGAAGCCGGCAACCGGATGTTGAATCAGGCGGTGGTGATGGCCTGGGACGGCGGTCAAACCACGGCCTACACCGAAGACAAACCGGCCCCGGAATACGCGGCCAACTTTCCCATGTACGAAACACTGGGCAAGTACCGCGTCTATATCGACGGCGCACCCAGCGATACCGTCGCCGGTATGGGGCTGCCGGCCAAACATCACGTGTCGTATTTATTAACCTTTCAGCGCACTCAATAGCAATTCAGGATAAATCAAGGGATAACACACTATGGTCAAGTCAACTGTTTTAATCATTGATGATGAACCAAACGTCATTGAGTATGTGTCCGATATTCTCATTTATCACGGCTACACGGTTCTGTCCGCCACCTCCGGCGCAGAGGGTTTGGCGTTGATTGCCGAAAATCCGCACCTTGACGCTATCTTGCTTGATGTCAATATGCCCCCGCCCAACGGCTTTGCCGTCCTTAAACGATTGCAGGCCCACCCCAAAACCAGCGGTATCAAGGTAATTATGCTCACCGCCGCCGCCCAGATTGAAGATAAAGTGAAGGCTTTTTCCACCGGCGCCGCCGATTACGTTGAAAAGCCCTTTGAACCGGATGAATTGGTGGCCCGGCTGCAAACGCAGGTCAACCTCAAGCGCACCGAATACGCCTTGCGCGCCACCCTGGCTAAAACAGAGGCATTTTACAATGCCAGCCAATCGGTGGTTAAGCTGGAACAATTGCCGGAACTCCTGAAAACCATCGTCGATAATGTCATTTCGGGCCTGTCGGCCAACCGGGCCACGCTCATTTTATTCGACAGGGAAACGCGCCAAATCAACTATTTTGTGCGGGGCGGCCCCGGCTACGAATATGTAAACACAAGTGTTTCGTTTGACGAGCTTTCAGAGGGCCTAAGCGGCT
>JAJRUC010000340.1 GCA_024278015.1 Chloroflexota bacterium | reverse complement strand
CGCCCCAAATATCCTGCAAGCGCTGGGCCGCCAGGCCGGAAAGCCAGTAATGGCTGTGGATGATGTCGTAATGCAAATCTTCGCGCACTGCGCGGGCGCGAACCCCTTCCACAAATTCGGGCAGATGCCCGTAAACCTTGTGCTTGCTGTACGGATGCTCCGGGCCGGCGGGCACGTGGATAACCCGGCTGCGCTCACCGAGTACCCCATGCACCACCGGCGTGCCCGGTTCCTGGGCGCGGGTAAAAACATCTACCGCAACCCCCCGCCGGTCCAGCGCGGCGGAAAGCTCGCGCACATACACATTCATACCACCCGTTTCTTTGCCGCCCAGCATCGCCAACGGGCAAGTATGTACACTGAGCATCGCCACCCGTTTAATCATCAATTTTCCTTAACGTGATATGATAACGCCCAAAACGTCTTCGGCCACCGCGCCAAAGCGGAATTTGTAAACCTCGTCTCCCCGCAAAAAGTCGTAGCGGGCGCGGCCCAACTCAATGGCGTGCTGAATGGAATACGACACGATGATGTTGCCCACGCTCAAATGGCCGTACCGGGCCATATCGAAGCCGGAATTGTAAACCAAAATCTCGTTGCGATAGTCGAAGCACAAAAGGGCCGAAGCCGGTTCGCCGTTCACCTCGACAAAATAGAGTTTCAGCCAGCCCAGTTCCGCAAATCGATTAACCAGCGCCCGGAAGAAGTTGCGCATCGTCTCTGTCCAAAACTCCTCTTTTTCCGTGTTCGATTTGCGGTGCAGGTCAATGAACGTTTCTATGGCCTCTGCCGTAAGCGTTGCCGGGCTGTCGATGACGTACCAGCGCGCATCGGCTTCGGCTTTGCGCAGCTTCCGCCGAATTTCGTGGCGTTGTTTTTTATTGATGCCGGCCAGATAGTCCTCCCAGCCGGCGGGCAGGGTAATGATGGGGCACACGTCATCCAGTTTTCGTTGCGCCTGCCAGCCTTTGGCCTGGGCCAGTTCCATCAAAACGCGGGGCGTATCCGATTTTTCCGACAGGCTGCAAAAGAAGCCTCTGTCCCACACATCGTCCATTTCGGCCAGATAATCAAAAATAGCCTGATACGCCTGAGCGGCATAATTGCGGTCTACCAGAATATCAAGGTAATCAGAAACATCGACGCAGCCCACAAAATGCAATTCCCTGTCGATTAAAAACAGGGGGGCCAACCCGACCAGGGTATTATTTTTCGGCTCTCGCACGGCTATGATGCACAACTGGCCTTCGCCGAAATGTCGCCACCAGATTTTTTGGTAATCGACAGTCATAAAAACGGGGGCGGTGAGTGAACGCCCCATCAAGTCTCGCCATTCCTGCGCCAACTCATCAAACGCAGAACTGCGCGTGTACAATGTAATGTGCATAATATCCCTTCTGTCTCAGGCAAGTTTTCAGCCGTCAGTGTCACGGCGGAAAAGTAACCGGAAAGCTGTTTTCAACAGATTATACCCATTGCCGCCGCATATCAAAAACGGACGGGCCATGCGTCGGCGATGCAGCCGGACGCTACCCGTACAAATCGTGCTTGTTTTTTGAAACCAGATAGCGGGGGGGCTGCAATATATCGGCGGGGGGGGGATTATCCTGCCACAAATGGAACAGGTCTACCGCTCGCTGAAACAGCCATTTATCGTTGGGAGGGATGAGTATATGCGTATCGTCATCAAAAAGCTCATCCGGCGACCACCATTTCACCCGGCTGCCGGCCATATCGTCGCCCGGCTCAACGGGGCCGCCCTGATAAGCCAGCAGATAACACAAGCTGAGCATGTAGGGGGCTGCATCATCGTAGCGAAAGGTGTAGGCGTGCAACATGCCCAACGGCTGCACCCGTATGTTCGGCCCGGCCTCTTCGCGCACTTCGCGCAGCACGCCTGCCAGCACAGTTTCTTCGGCCTCCAGGGCGCCGTTCACCACTTCCCACGTTCCGTTTCGGCGAGGATGGGAAAGCATCAGGATTTGGTCTGCGTCGTTAATAATAAAGCCCAGCACCGCCACCGGAGAGCAAACAAACTGCCGCCCCCGGCTAACGGTGACAACGGGTTGTTGATTGGTCATCGTTTCCCTTTCGAATCACAGGTCCAGTATCGCGTCGTCCAGAATCCGGTTGAGGGCCATACCGCTGATTGCCCCGGCCACGGCTCCGGCCAGCGGACTGCCCAGCAGGCCGGCGTAGCCCAGCCCCCAGCCGATGGCGTTCACAGCGGCCCACCACCTGGCCCGCGCCCCGAACTTTTGCAGCAAAACCCATTGCAAACTGCCGCTCAGGCCGCCCGTCAACGCGCCGGCCAAAAACGTGGCGTCGGGGGGGATGACCATGCCGGTCAGCATCAAGGCCAGGCCGGCCAGCCAACCGAGCCATGTGGCCGCAACCCAGCCCCAGGCGGGCGACAACACAGGCCGCAAAACCAGCCACTGGGCCGCGCCGACGGCCAGACCGGCGCCCACTTCGCCGGCCAGACCCCAACCCAGCCACCAGCCCAGCGTTGTCGCCAGTATCCATTTTAACCACAGCACGCGCCGCGACGCTGCCAGGGCCTGTTTTCTTTCAGAATGGTCGGTAGTTTCGGGCATAAAATATCACCAGGACTGACGCAGTTGCGGTAAATCACGATGTTCTACCCCCTCCCAACCCTCCCCCGACATCGGGGGAGGAGCTAACTTCCCCCCGCTTGAGGGCGCGAAGTGGTTTCTTCATCAGGGACTGAGGGGGGTAAAATGCCGCAACTGCGTCAGT
>JAJRUC010000339.1 GCA_024278015.1 Chloroflexota bacterium | reverse complement strand
TGCAGCCCCCGCATCACCATCGAGCGATTTTCGCCCACCAGCGGCACCAAATCGGCTACCGTGCCGATGGCAACCAAATCCAGCAGCATCTCTTCCTGCAAATCCGGATGATTGGCCGCTGCCGGTCCGGCGGCGGTTTTAAGCGCCTGCACTACCTTGTAGGCTACCCCCACCCCGGCCAGGTCCTTGAAGGGATACGGGCACGCCTGTTGTTTGGGGTTGATAACCGCCAGGGCCGGCGGGAGCGCGTCCTGACCATCGTCTTGCCGGCCCACCTGATGATGGTCGGTGATGATAATCTTCAGGCCCAGGTCGTTGCCGTAAGCCACTTCTGCTATGGAACGGATACCGCAATCAACCGTTACAATCAGCCCGACGCCCTGCCCGGCCAATTGGGCCAGGGCTTGCCGGTTCAGGCCGTAGCCTTCGGCAAAGCGGTTGGGGATATAGGCTTTTACCTGCGCCTGCAACGCCCGCAAGGCCTGCACCAGCAAGGTGGTGGATGTTACGCCGTCGGCATCGTAATCGCCATACACCACAATTTTTTCTTCGGCGGCGATGGCGGCCTGAATATGGGCCACCGCCGCCGACATGCCGGCCATTTGCAGCGGGTTGTGGCTAATGGGGTCATCGTTCAAAAAAACGGCTACATCTTCGGAGGTGAATATCCCCCGATTATACAAAATCTGGGCTACCAAAGGGGGCGTATCTGAAAACCGGTCAAAAAATTCCTGGGGCGCTCTGGGGTAAACCTGCCAGCGATTAGGGGGGGCGGTGAATTGCAAAGGAGTGTCTCCGTTTCGATAAAATTTGTCGGTCTTATTGTAGTCGAAATCGGCAAAAGACCTAATTTAAAACAAGGGCGCAACCCTTGCCGCCGGGCAGGGGCTGCGCCGAAAATAGCTGTTCAATTGGGGTGTGGAATTATTCCAGCCAGCCCTGCCCTTTAAGGAAGGGAGTCAGCCCCGGAATTTCAAAAGATTTGCCCTGATAGGCTTCGTAGCCCCAATAGAACGTTACCAGCCATAGCAAGAGCGGTACGCAGGCTAAAACAACCGTCCACGATAAAGCCAGGCCCAACACTACCAAAATGACGTTCACCGCCAGGGCCTGCACGGCATGGTATTTTTGGAAGGGCCGGCTTTTCATATCCTCCACAAGCAAAATGACGATGGCTACAATGCCAATCGGGTACGATAAAGCGGCCATTAGTTTATCATTACTGGTAATTTCGTCCATTTTTTATTCTCCTTCTCAAAAGAATGGCTAAATTTAGGGGTGAATCGAATAATTTGAGTTTTTAATATTGACATCTCTATTGTAACATAAAGTTGGATGGTTATCAAAACGGGTTTGGCCGGAATTGGGCCGGGTATCTCTCTGCCGAAATTGTTTGTTTTGCCCGGCCTATGCTAAAATTAAAGCGGTAGCAAAACCATGGTTCGATGAAGGAGCAAGCGTGACCGCCGGAATCATCTTTATGGGTACGCCCGATTTTGCCGTGCCCGCTTTGGAAAAGCTCATAGCGGCCTGGCGGGTGGCGGCGGTAGTGACCCAACCCGACCGGCCCAAAGGCCGGGGCCGCAAGCTGATGGCCTCGCCGGTGAAAGAGGCCGCCCTGGCTGCAAGGATTCCGGTGTTGCAGCCGCCCACGCTGAAAGACCCGCAGGCGGTGGCCCAATTACGCGCCTTAAAGCCGGCTGTCATTGTGGTGGCCGCTTTTGGGCAAATCCTCAAAACCGATGTGCTGACGATGGCTCCCTTCGGCTGCCTTAATATTCACGCTTCGCTCTTGCCCCGCTGGCGGGGGGCCGCGCCGGTGGCGGCGGCCATTAAAGCCGGCGACGCCCAAACCGGCGTGACCATTATGCGCATGGATGAGGGGCTGGATACCGGCCCCGTTTTGCAGGCGCGGGCCATCCCCATCCAGCCGAACCACACCCGGGCTTCGCTCACCACAGACCTGGCTCAGTTGGGCGCAGCGTTGCTGCTGGAAACCCTGCCCCGGTGGCTGGCCGGAGAAATTACCCCCCGCCCGCAAGATGATGCTTCGGCAACGTTGGCCCCCCGCCTTAAAAAAGCCGAGGGCCAGATTGACTGGCGGCAAACCGCCCCGGAAATTGAGCGCCATATCCGGGCCTTTTATCCGTGGCCGGGCGCGTTTACCCGGTGGCGGGGCCGGCCGCTTAAAATTCTGGGGGCGGATAGCGTGGAAGCGTGGCCCGCCCCACAGGATGCGGGCCGGACATTTTGGCTTGATAAACACGTGGCGGTGGCAACGGGCCGGGGCGCCCTGCTGTTGCAAACTGTGCAGCCCGCCGGAAAACGCCCCATGACCGCCGCAGATCTGGCGCGGGGCGCAGCCGATTTTATCGGCGCCCGGTTCTGAACCTGACCGTACCCGGATAACTTATGACCTCTCTAACCGATGGCGACAGAGATTTCCTGAAAAGCATTGAAGACCAAATGGGCATTGTGGCCGATGTAAGCCGGGCCGAGTCTTTGCTGTACGGACCGTTTGTCAACGCCAAAACCACGGTGCTGGCTCACCGGCATCCCCATTCGGTGGGGCCGGCCTATTTAAAAGACTACACCCAGGCGGAAGTAACCATGCTGGAGATGCCTTTGGTGGTTAAAGCCTTAACTTCCGGGCGCAAACAGCGCGGCGCACAAGGCATTTTTGGCGATGGGGTGAGCGTGGTCATCGAGGTCTGGCCGATTTTTTCGCCGGACAGGCCCGGCAAGGTCATCGGCGCGGTGAGTATCGACAGCAGTTTGCTGGAGCATGAACGCCAACGCCGCCGGGATAGAACCTTCAGGCTGGCTTTGCGGCAACTAAAATATATGCTGCCCAAAGGATGGCTGACCAACGCCGAAAATATTTCACCCTTTACCGAGCCGGAAGGGGTGATTGTGGTTGATACCGAGGAGGTTATTCGCTATGCCAGCGGCGTGGCGGCCAATTTGTACCGGCGGCTGGGTTATCTGGATGACCTGGTGGGCCGAAATTTGAAGAGTTTGCGCACCACCGACAGAAAACTTTTTCAGCAAGTAGCCAATACCCTGCATTGTATCGAGCAGGAAACCGAAATCGGTGGTCGCTACTGGGTTCATAAAGCCATTCCCCTGTTTGCCGGCCCAACCCGGCTACAGCAATTTTGGCCGCAATACCATCGCCTGCCCCGCCCGCGTGATTTTCGGGGGGCGCTCATTATTCCGCACGATGTCACCGTAGAAAGGCAGGCCGAGCAGGAAATACGGGTGAAAAACGCGATGATACAGGAAATTCACCATCGCGTAAAAAATAATCTGCAAACCGTGGCCGCCCTGTTGCGTATTCAAAAGCGACGGGTGAAGCACAAAGAGGCGGCCCTGGCCCTGCAAGATGCCATTCAACGCATCCTCAGCGTGGCCGTCATCCACGAATTTTTGTCGGACCAGGATGCCTGGGCTATTAATATCAAAGATGCGGTGCAGCGTATTATGGCCCAAACCCGGCAAAGCATTGTTTCGGCAGAGGATAATATCACCTTTCAGTTGAGCGGCCCTTCAATCTGGATGCCCGCCAAGCAGGCCACCGCCGCCGCGCTGGTCATCAATGAACTGTTGCAAAACGCGCTGGAACACGGCTTTGAGCATCGGCGACGGGGAACTATTGCGGTTGTCTTGACCGATGAAGGCGACAAGATTATCATTTATATTAAAGACGACGGACATGGTTTGCCGGAGGACTTCGACGCCAAAAAACCGCGCAGCCTGGGTTTGCAAATTGCCACCACGCTGGTTGAAGAAGATTTGAAGGGCAGCCTGCTCCTGTTTAATGTGGAAGGCGGTACAACCGCCCAAATAACTTTCGACAAATCACTCTTTGGAGGTGAGAACGGATGGAACGAAAACGAATCTTGATTGCTGATGACGAATCGATTATTCGTATGGATTTGCAGGAAATGCTCTCTAATCTGGGCTATTTGGTGGTGGGCGAAGCCGGCGACGGACACACCGCCATCAATATGGCTCGCACCCTTAAACCGGATTTGGTGATTATGGATATTCGGATGCCGCATTTGGACGGCATTGAAGCCGCCAAAATCCTGACCGAAGAAAAAATTGCGCCTGTCGTTTTGCTGACGGCCTACAGCCAGAAAGACCTGATAGACCGGGCCAAAGAGGCCGGCGTGGTGGGCTACCTGGTAAAACCGTTTAAAGAAACAGACCTCAGCCCGGCCATTGAAGTGGCAATGGCCCGCTTTTGGGAATTTAAACATATGATGCAGGAAGTGGACGATTTGCAGTACGCCCTGCTTACGCGCAAGCTGGTTGACCGGGCCAAAGGCATTTTAATGGACAGCAAGGGCTTAACCGAATCGGAGGCGTTTCGGGCTATCCAGACCATGAGCATGAATAATCGCAAGCCCATGAAAACCGTGGCCGAAGCCATTATTATGGCCCACGATGCCGCCCGTGGAAAATTGCAATGAAAATGGATACGCTGCGTCTGGCCCTGGCTCAAATCAACACCACCGTCGGCGACATTGAAGGCAATTTCAACAAAATTGTGGCGAACCTGCAAAAAGCGCAGGCCCTCCAGGCCCACGTCATCCTTTTTCCGGAGCTGACCTTGTGCGGCTACCCCCCGGAAGACCTGCTGCTGAACATCGGCTTCCTGAAAACGAACCGGCATTATCTGCAAAAACTGTTGCCGCATACCCAAAATATCACCGCTATTGTGGGTTTTGTGGATATGCAGGACGATATTTACAACGCCGCCGCCGCGCTGCATCATGGCCGGCTGGCGGGCGTGTATCGAAAGGCGCTGTTGCCCAACTACGGCGTCTTTGATGAAGAACGGTACTTCAGACGGGGCAATACCAACACCCTCTTTTCCCTTGACGGCGTACACCTGGGCATCAGTATTTGCGAAGACATCTGGTATCCCGCCGGCCCGCCGGAACATCAGGCCGCCGCCGGGGCGGAACTGCTGTTGAACATTTCCGCCTCGCCGTATCAACACGGCAAAATGCAGGGCCGGGAACAGATGCTTATGACCCGCGCCAGAGATAATGTGGCGATTGTGGCCTATTGCAATCTGGTAGGGGGACAGGACGAACTGGTTTTTGACGGCAACAGCGTCATCGTCAACGAAAAGGGGCAGTTGATAGCCCGGGGCAAGGCGTTTGCCGAAGATTTTTTGGTGGCCGATATTGAATTGCGCGATATTTTGCGGCAGCGATTGCGAGACCCGCGCCGTCGAAAGGGGCGGCCGGCCTACGACCTGGCCTACAAAACGCACCAATCTGTGTCGCTCAGCCCGTCGCCGGCCCCGGTCCTGAACCCTTTGCCCCCCAACCAGCCGAGCGTTGCTTCCCAACCCGGCCACCGGCAGGAAGTTTATACCGCCCTGGTGACCGGCACCAGAGATTACATTCACAAAAACGGCTTCAACCAGGTGGTGATTGGCCTGTCGGGCGGCATTGATTCTGCGCTGGTGGCCTGTCTGGCCGCCGATGCTCTGGGGCCGGAAAACGTGGTCGGCGTTTCGATGCCCAGCCGCTATTCATCAGACCACAGCAAAAGCGATGCCGCTCAACTGGCCGAAAACCTCAATATCCGCTATGAGACAATCCCGGTGGAAGATATTTTTGCCGCTTATTTGCAAACACTCGCCCCCCATTTTTCTGAAACCCGGCCCAACGAGGCCGAAGAAAATCTGCAAAGCCGGGCCAGAGGCAATATTTTGATGGCCCTCAGCAATAAATTCGGCTGGATGGTGCTGACCACCGGCAACAAAAGCGAAATGGCAGTGGGCTACGCCACCCTTTACGGCGATATGGCCGGCGGCTTTGCGGTGATAAAAGATGTGCCCAAAACGCTGGTTTACCACCTGTGCCGCTATCGAAACCAGGTCAGCCCGGTTATCCCCCAAAACATCATCGATAAACCTCCGTCGGCAGAACTGCGGCCCGACCAGGTTGATACCGATTCCCTGCCCCCCTACGATATTCTGGATGATATTCTGGAAGCGTTTGTGGAAAACGATTACAGCGTTGAGGAAATCGTCAAACGAGGGCATAATCTGGAAACGGTCAAAAAGGTCATCAAACTGGTGCATCGCAACGAGTACAAACGGCGGCAAGCGCCGCCCGGCATCAAAATTACCAGCCGGGCCTTCGGCAAAGACCGCCGCCTGCCCATTACCAACGGCTATCGGGTGGCGTAGGCAGGTTTTTGGGCGCAAAAAAAGGGGCGCGATACATCGCGCCCCTACCGGTTTCAAAATCTTAAACCACCGGCTCCAGTTCATCGGGGATGGTCAGGGCTTCGTCTTCCTCTTCGCGCTCGGCCAGCCAGCGTTCGGCGGCAATGCCGGCGGCGGCCCCCATCCCCGCCGAAGTGATGACCTGCCGGAAAACCGAATCCGCAATTTCGCCGGCGGCCCATACTCCTTCGACGGAGGTGCGTAGTTGTTTGTCCGTCACCAGATACCCTTTGTCGTCAATTTCCAGTTGGCCCTTGAAAATAGCGCTGTTGGGCGTGTGGCCGATGAAGATAAACACGCCGTCCGTCGGCTTAACCCATTCCTCGCCGGTTTTGACGTTTTTCAGCTTGATGCCGGTCACTTTGTTGTCTGCGCCCAAAACTTCCAACGGAACAGTATCCCAAATCACGCTGATTTTTTTGTTTTTATTGATGCGGGCTTGCAGGGTGCGTCCGGCCCGAAATTCGTCGCGGCGATGGACATCCGTCAATTTGGTGGCGAATTTGGTCAGGAAGATGGCCTCTTCCAGGGCGCTGTCGCCCCCGCCGATGACCACCACTTCCTGGTCCTGAAAGAAAAAGCCGTCGCAGGTGCCGCAATAGCTCACCCCGTGGCCGGTGTATTCCGTTTCGCCGGGAATTTGCAGCTTGCGGGCCGTGGCGCCGGTGCTGATAATAACCGCTTTGGCGTAGTACGTACCGTCGTAGCCGGTTAATTTGAAGGGCCGGCGGCTCAAATCAACTTCGGTGATAATGTCGAATTCAATCTTTGCCCCAAAGCGTTCAGCCTGCTTTTGCATGCGGTCAACCAGTTCCGGCCCGCCCACCGCTTCCGGGAAGCCGGGATAATTTTCCACGTCGCTGGTAATGGAAACCTGCCCGCCAAGCTGGTCGCCGGTGAGGACAAGCGGGTTCAGGTGGGCGCGGGCGGTGTACAGGGCGGCGCTTAACCCCGCCGGGCCTGAGCCGATGATGACGACATCGTGAATTGTGTTTTTGTCTGATTTTTCTGCGCCTTGCGGAGCGTTTGAGAGATTCAATTCAAAATCCATAGTTCTATCCTTTGGTGGCTAATCTGCTGTTTTTGCATTTTCTGTATTTTAGACGCAAGTTCTCCCGAAATCTTACCTGAGAAGGAGCTGTCTTTGCAAATACCCCGGCCACGGCTGTTGCAAAGCAGCTTGACAAAAGATATTTTCGCTTGAAAACGTAGGGGCACGCGGCCGCGTGCCCTACGAAGTACGATTTTCCTGCCGGTTTTGCGGAAAAATCGCAGGGGCGGCTCGCGAGCTGCCCCTGCCGGGGCAAACTTTACCCCGTTTGGGGCACACGTGCAACAGCCCTGTACCCCGGCCCGTGACGGTTGACCAAAATTCGGCTCTATGGGATAATGATAATCTACAACAGGACTTACGCAGTTGCGGTAAATCACGGTATTCTACCCCCTCCCCCGCTGTCGGGGGAGGAGCTAACTTCCCCCCGCTTGAGGGCGCGAAGCGGTTTCTTCATCAGGGACTGAGGGGGGTAAAATGCCGCAACCGCGTAAGTCCTGTACAATGTAACTCTGCCAAATCGGCCCAAAAAAAATGGACAATAAATCGCCGGCTGGTGAGCCGGTAACCGAACAAAATCTCGCGGAAAAATTATCTGACCCCGCACCGGGCGCGCCGCATCCGTTACCCAACCCGGGCGAAGTGGCAATTATCACGGTGCTGGGCGTTTTTAGCTTGTGCGGCACGATGATGACCGTCTATTCGATTTTCTCCCTGAGCAACCCCAAAAGCCTGGGCATGGCCTTGTGGGGCCTGGGGCCGATTGCGGCCGGACTCGGCGGCGCGGCCATGCTGTGGTTCAGAGACAGACGCAAACCCGTTTCTGCGTTGCTGACTCTGGCGATTGTCTTTTGGTTTATGGGAACCAACATTCTGGGCTTCGGCGGCTTCGGCATGTTTTCACCCAACGATAAATCATTTTTGGAAAATGTCAGTTTTGCCGTAACCTTGTGCGGGTTGCCCGGCGGCCTGTTGACTCTGTTGAGCGCGGCCTTTTATTGGCAAGACCGCAAACGCCGCCGAAAACAGGATTCCGGGTTGCCCCAAAAACAGGCGGCCCCGAAACCGGCGGTGGTCCCTCGCCGGGAGACGAATCTTGAGCGGGCCAAAGAATACGTCTATCGTATTGAAAAACTGGTTGCCCGGAACAAAAACCTGCTGTCGGCGGCCCAGGAAGAGGCCTTGACCAGCCGCTTGCGCGTGTGGCAAACCCACATTCAAAAACTGGTCAGGCGCTTGAACGCCTTTGAAGACAACCCGGTTCTCCGGCAGGACCGCCGCGAAGTACCCGCCGCCATCGCCCGTCTGGAAACGCAACTGCAAGCCGAAACCGACCCCGATATGCGGCTTGAAATTTTGCAAACGCTGGAGGGCTACCGGCGGCAGCAGAAAGAACTTGACCTGCTGCAACAATTAATGCGCCGCACCGAACTCGATTTGGAAGAGAGTCTGGCTGCGGTGGGTACCATCCACTCTCAGTTGCACACCCTGCAAGCCAAAGACATCGACAGCCGGCGGGTCATTCGTTTGTCTGAAGACATTAACGAGCAATCGTTGCGGCTGGATGATTTGCTTCAGACCGTCGATGAAGCCTATCGACAAATTGATGATTAATCTACCCGGCCCATCCCCAAAATTTCGTAAAATCGTCGGCTTGCTCAAGGCGTAACGGTAAAAACCTGCGGCAAAACCAGTCGATTATCGGGCGTACCGGCAATGGGCAAGCGTTGGCCGGTGGCGGCATTGTACAGCCCCACCGTCAGGCGGTAGTTGCCGGGGGGCAGGTTAAACGCATAGCCGTCGGCAATAATTTCTCCGGCCAGCCAGCCGGTGGTGGGCGCTTCGCCCCCCTGCGGAAGCTGGTCGCGCTGGGCCGCAATCTCCCCCGCTTCGTTTAAAATATGCACAAACACGGTGTAGCTGGTGTCCATTGAAGCGAGCGTCTGCCAGTACAGGGTCAGGTCAAGCTGCCCTGCCGACGGGGATACATTCAGCCCGGCCAGCCGGATGCGCGGCCCGATGTCTGTTTGCAAAGCATAGGCCAGGTTATCCGGCAAAGAAAATATGCGCGGCCGGCCGCTGACCGTCACCGGCCCGATGGCGACGACGGTTTGGCCGTGGCCCAGCGCCAGGGTGTACGTCCCGGCGGGCAGGTTGGGCGGCAGGGGGGCATCGAGCCACTGGCGCACGGTTTCGCCGGCCCGCCAGACCGTGGTGGGGAAGGCCGGGCCGCCGACCGGCGTATTGAGCAGCAAGGGCGCATCGCCCGCATCGCCCTGCAAAACAACATCCAGGCCGGCGGGGGGCAGGGATGACGCGCTGCTGCGCCACACCAGCGCCAGGCTGAGCGTGTCGCCGGGGCGCAGGGGCGTGTCCGGCGGCGGGTCTGCGCCGATGAGGGTCAGGCCAGGCTGCCAGGGCGCGTTTAGCGGTACACCCACCGGCACATCGGCGGGAGATGCGGGCGATACGGCGGGCAACACGGTGATTATACCGAGGGTGGCCGCGCTGCGGGTTCCGGTTTGGGTGGCGGCGGGCAGGGGTTGCAGGGTGTCGGGCGCGTACAGGGCTACTTCCAGCCGGTACGGGCCGGGCAGGGTTCCCGCCGGAATTTTCAGCAAATAATAATCGAAAATATCTTCCTGCGGATGCCAGCCGGTGGGCGGAATGTGCCAGCGGCTGCTGAGGGGGTTATCGACCTGACTCAAAACCCGGCCTGCTTCGTCCAGCAGGCGCGCGCTGGCCTGATAGTCTTTCGGCTGGGGTCCGGCGGGCAGCCAGTGCAGGGCCACCCAAATTGTTTCGCCGGAGGGAATTTTGGTTGCGTCGGGCGGGTTCGCGCCAGAGGCGTCGCCATAGGCGGCGGCCTGCAATTGCAGGCCCGGCCCGTAGCCGATGTTTTGCGCCCGCCAGGTTTGGGCGCGGGTAAATTCGACGGGCGATTCATCCAGCCGGTAATACGTCAGGTCAAAATCATCGGCGCGCAGGGTTTTTTCCGGCGCGCCATATTTTTCCAGCAAAAAGGGCAGCACGTGTTTGGCGTCGGCCTCTTGCTGAAGGCCGGTTTTCATGTTGACCAGCACCATCCGCCTGATACCTTCGGTTTGGCGGCTCAACTCGCTGAACATGTCCAGCTCGTCCACCGACAGGAATTTTTCCGGCGGAAGCCGGTTATAGCCGATAAAACGCAAAATATAGCGATGACGGCGGGGATAGTTGATGCGCAGGTCGGTGGGGTACAGCCACAATTCATCCGGGCGGCCTTCGGCCACCATTTTGTGGGCCAGGTCGGTGTAGGCCGCGTAGAAGGCTTCGGCGGCGGCCGGGCTTGTGCCCCACACCCCAAAATAATCGTGGAACGTCAGCCCCCCGGAGAGGGCCAGCGCGGCCAACGGCAAAATTACCGCCGCCGGTTTGGCCCATCGAGCGCGTTGCCGCCACAACCATTGCCCCAGGCAAAGCAGCCCCAGGGCCGGAAAAATATACAGGCCGGGTGCTACGCCCATCGCCCGCATAAAGCGGGGCGTGCGGTCATACGTCAACGCAGCGGGGAGCAGCATAACCGGCCACCACAGGGCCACAAACAGATACGCCGGCCGGCGGATGCGCCGCAGGGTGACGGCCAGCCCCAGGGCGAAGGCCGCCGCCATGAGCGGGTCGAACATGGGGCGGCCCGGCAAATTGACCAGCGCGTCGGCGTCGCCGAAAAAGGCGACGGCCCCGAAGTTACGCATGGCGCTGTCGGCCAGCGCCCGCCAAAGATGCCCTTGATTGAGGGCCGGGTTGAAGATGGAAACCTGATTGGCCCGGCCCAAAAATTCACCGGGGTCCCGGGCCAGAAAATAAGCGGCCAACGGCGCAAAAACCAGCCCGGCCGTCACGACGGTTAGCAGCAGGTTTTGCCGATGCCGCCGCCACAACGCTTCAGCCGGGCGACCTTCGGCGGCCCGCATAAGACCTTCCAGCAGCAAAAACAGGCCCAGAAAGATGGGGATGAAGCGGGCCGAAAGATAGGTGTACAGGCCGGCTCCCAAAATTACGCCGGTCAGCAGAAAATGCAATTGTTTTTGGGAGCGAAAACCGCGCCACAAAAAATAAAATCCCAGGCTGATGATGCCCGGCAGCAGCACGTGCCGCAAGCCGATGCGGGTCAGGTGGATTTGCCAGTAGCTCACCGCCAGCCCCAGCGCGGTCAGGGTGGCTAACCAACGCGCCCGCCGGGGCATCAGGGGCAAAAAGAGGGTGCGGGTCAGCAGGTACGCCCAACCGACGGCCAGCACGCCGCTTAACGCGCCCATCGCCCGCAGCAGGATGGCTTGCGGCCCCCACAGCCAAAAAACGGCGGCCATCAGCCAGGCAAAGAGGGGTTCTCGCCCGCCCTGCGCGGTAGAAAACAGCCGGAAGCCGCCTGTCAGCATCGAGAGCGCGTCCAGCCCTTCGCCCGCTTCATCGTAATGCAGGCCGGGGGGGATGGCGTTCAGCCGGTAAAATCGGAAAAAGGCGGCCAGGGCCAGCAGCAGAATGACCGCCGCCCATTCAGAAATCAGGGCGCGTTTGAGGCGGTTCAGGGCCATAAATCCTCGGTCAGGTAGATTGCGTTTTCGCCGCCGGCATCGTTTTCCAGGGGCAGGCGCGCCGGCGTATCCGGTTGGTACAGGCCAATTGCCAGCCGATAATTGTCCGGCGGGCTGCCGTCCAGCGGCAGGGGAATGGTATCGGCTACTACTTCGCCGGGCTGCCACAAGTGGGTGGGGTATGCGCCATCCAGTGGTTGGCGGTCCCAGCCTTGCACATTGGCGTTTTCGGCGTTGCGTAATTGCACAAACACGGTGTAATCAGTGGGGATGGGGGCCAGCGCTTGCCAAAACAGGGTCAGACGCGGCGGCTGGGCATCGGTGTTGAAGGCGTAGCCCGTCAGCTTGATGAGGCCGCCGAAATTTGCATCGAGCGGCGCGGCGGGCGCGGCGGGAACCGGCGTCCGGTTGGCCCGGCTGCGGAAAACCAGCGCCCCGTCGGCGGCCCACACCGGCTCCATTTGGGTGTTCAGCGCGGCCAGCCAATCGCCCCGAAAGAAGCCGAAGGTGGTCAGCCGTTGCTCATCGGCCACAAACCAGACGCGGGCGTGAGCGTTCAGCGCGGCGTTCAACTGGGCGGCGGTGTGCAGCCAGGGAGCGCCCAGCCAGCGGTCTACCGGATTTTTGGTGTTGAGATTCAGCAAAAACTGTTCGGCATCAATTTGCTGGGCAAAATAATCAAGGCGGGGCAGGTACAGCGCGGCGGCGGGGGGATGGACGGTCAGCACCACGTCGTCGGGCTGCCACCGGGCGGCCACAAACTGAAAGGCGCGGTCGTAGGCCGGCTCCGGGGTGCGCCAGGCGATGGACAGGTCTGTCAGTTGCCCTCCGGCTTGCAGGGCGATGAATCCCGCCAGCAAAATGGGGGCAAAATAGCCGCCGGCGCGGCGCCACGTTTTTGACGGCCGGAAACCGGCAATCTGCCTGAAGAGCAGGGCCGCGCTTTGGGCGGCCAATAAATAAAACAGGGGCAGGCCCATTACCACGTAGCGCGGATTGCGCCGGAAGGGTTCCAGCAGGGTGAGCATTTCGACGATGGTCAGACCGAAGACCAGCCACAGGAATATCAGGGGCGCGTGGCGGCGGGCGGCTGCCGGTTGAGACGTAATTTTGGCGATGAGCAGCAACAGGCCGGCCACTGCCGCCACGGTTAGCCACAGATGATGCGGTACGCCGAATTGTCGGGCCAGAAAACTGACCGCGCCGGCTCCGTCAAGGGCCACGCCGATTTGGTACGAGAGGGTGCGCCACAATTCCAGCGCGGGATTTTGGCCGGGCGCTGCGCCCAGTTGGGCCATACCAAGCGGTTGGCCCAATCGTTTAACCAGCATGCCGGTGACGATGACGGCCGTCAGCGCGACGGCTTGCAGCAGCCACGGCTTGAATTTGGACAATTGTATTGCGGCGGCAATCCGTTGCAGGCTGAAGCGCTGCCCGTTGTCTGTGGCGGCCTGAATTCGCAAGACGATGATGGCCGTCACCAGCGGCGGCACAAACATCAACACGCCGAACTGGGTCAGCAACCCGGCCAACAGAGCCGTCAAGGCCGGCCAACGCCGCCGGGCATTGCCCCGCCCCCGGCTGCCCTCGAAGGCCCACAAGACGGTCAGCAGCACCAGTAGTTGGGCCAGGGCGTACATACGCGCCCGGCCGCCCCAGACCATTCCTTCCGGGCTGAAGGCCAGCAGGGCCGCCGCCGCCAGCCCCACCCCCGGCGAAAACCAGCGCCGCCCCAGCCGGTACAGCAGCGGAACCGTGGCCGCGCCGATGAGCGCGCTCGGCAGGCGGGCCATAGTGATGAGATTCGCGGTGGAGGCCACGGCCACAAAGGGCGCATCCAGATAGCTGAACAGCAGGCCGTGTTCGTAAAACAGGCCGGAGGGCAACACCGGCCAGCCGCGCCGCAGTATCGATTGGGCGGCCAGCACCGTGGTAAATTCGTCCACAAAAGGATTGCTGTGGAAGGCGTATGCCAGCCGCAGGGCCAGGGCGGCCAGGGTCAGGGCCGCCGCTGTAAATTTGTAGGTTAACATCGGGGATAAAGCCAAACGTTTCATTATTGCGTTATTATGGGGCAACCCTCATTTTGCGCAAATTATGCCGCTGCCACCGATAGCAGAGTCTTCGGCCCGGTTTGACGAATTTTGACAGGACTGGTAAGCTCGATGCCATAGAATTAATATGGAAGCGACGGACGTTTGGTGAAACGAATCCGGTTCAAACATCAATCGAAAATTGAATTGCTGCCGGTTTTTTTGATGGCCGCCTCTGTGCGCCTGACCTCGCTGGGTGTTTTTCGGGTAGTGGACGAAGAGGACCGCTGGGCCTGGGCCGTTGACCTGTTTCGGGCGGCGCTGGCCGGAAACCTGCCCGGCACGCTCATCGGCGACGGCTACCCCGGTGTGTTTCCGGCCTGGCTGGAAACAATTTGGCTGCTGGCCGCCGCACTGGCCCGCTCGGTGAGGCAGGGGGGCTGGATTGGCGAGGGCGGGGTGTACCTGCTCATCCACGATTGGGGCCGGTGGTCCAACCTGGCCTGGCAGCGATTCCCCATCGCTCTGGCCAATACCGCGCTGGTGGCGGCGATTTTCTGGTACGCCCGTCGCCTGTTTGGGCCGCGCGTGGCCTGGTTGGCGGCCATCCTCATCAGCCTTGACCCGTTTTTGCTGAGCGACAGCCGCGTCAACCGGGCCGAAGCCTTGCTGACCGGCCTGATGGTCCTCTCGCTGCTGGCGCTGCTGGCCTGGCATCGCCGCGCAGACCGGCGGCATTTGCTGGTTTCCGGCATTGTGGGCGGCCTGGCCTGGCTCACCAAATCGCAGGCTATTGTGTTGCTGCCCATGTTCGGGGCCATCAATCTGGTTTGGCTGTGGCGACAAGACCTGCCGGTTTGGGAACTGATTCGGCGCTGGGCCGGGCTGATGCTGGCCTGGGCCGGGTTGGCGGCGTTGACCTTTGTGGCCTTGTGGCCCGCTGTGTGGGTTGTGCCCGGCGATACCTTCCGCCTGATGCTGAAATTCGCCACCCGCAAAGTGGGCGCAGAAGGGGTGAATCTCTTCTTCGGCGGGCGCACCCTGGTTGACACAGACCCCGGCCTGCTGTTTTATCCCGCCATCCTGTTATTGCGTATCACGCCGGTAACGTTGCTTGGCTTGCTGGCGGGCCTGGGCTTGCTGGGAGAGCGATTGTTTCAAACCCGCCGGCTTTTTACCCGCAAGTGGCTGGATGCCGGCGGCGTGTGGGCGTTGGTTTTGTACGCCTTGCTCTACACCGGCGGCATGAGTTTGGGCAGCCACAAACAGGGCCGCTTTCTCATGTCGATTTTCCCCGCGCTCGATTTGCTGGCCGCGCTGGCCCTGGTCCGTTTTGTCCAATGGCAACAGTGGTCGGCGAGGCGTGGGCAGTG
>JAJRUC010000338.1 GCA_024278015.1 Chloroflexota bacterium | reverse complement strand
TAACCACCTGCTGATGCTGGTTGCCGGCGGGGCGGTATATATCGGCGTACTGGCGGCAGTCGGCGGTTTCCGCCAGCCGGACATGTCGCTGATATGGTCGGCGCTGCCGCTGGGTCGGCTGCGGAGGGGATAGCACACGGATTGTATGGATGGAACGGATTATTGCAGCCCGTAGGGGCGGTTCGCGAACCTCCCCTGCTTGAATTGATTGAGGTATTGGATAATGACAATGAACATTGAAACAAAACCTTTGGCTGAAATCACAGAGGAAGCCATCAATAACTTTCTCAAAAACTGGGTGCGGTGAATACGGTTCGGTTTTTTGGTGGTGGTAATTTTTGACTGATGGGACAAATTGTCTTTCCCCCTCTCTCCGCTGGGGAGAGGGAATTTTGCTCCCTCCCCTTTTAGGGGGAGGGTCGGGGAGGGGGTTTTCGTCCATCAGTCAATTCTGGCCACCACCGGTTTTTGAACCAATTTACTGCCGGGTATGGAAATTATACCGAAGAGCGCGAAGCGTTGTTCGGGCATTTGACGTTGGATGAAATTGTTGATGATATCAAACGCGAGCAGGCAAACAACAGATAACCCCGCCCCCCAACTGATACACCCCGCCCATTTTTCCGCCCGAACTTGGCAGCAATTCAATGTAATGCTATGATTTGGATAGTAATGGCTGCACCCGACAACTCTGCCACTTTCAAGGGAGGAAAACCATGACCACACCCGAAAACTGGGACCTGAATTCGATTTTTACGGGCGGCAGCGCTTCGTCCGCGCTGACCGATTTCATTGCTGAATTGAGCCGTGACCTGACCCGACTGACCGCCTCGCCCCTGCCGGGGCAATTGACCGCCGCCAATCAGGTTGACTGGATTGCCCGCATCCAGACCATGTACGATTTAACCGCCCGCCTCGGGCAGGTTGAATCGTTTATTGAATGTTTGCTGGCCCAAAACGTAGAAGACGCCGCCGCCCGCATGCTGCAAAGCGATGCCTCGCAGCGATACGCCCGCCTTGAAACGCTTTGGACGCGGCTCAACGCCTCGCTGGCCCTGCAACCGGACAAGGACTGGCAACGTCTGCTGGAGACGCCGGAACTGGCCCCGGTGGCCTTCAATTTGGCCGAAAACCGGAAACTGGCGCTGGACAAACTCGGCCCGGACACCGAAGCCCTCATCAACGAGCTGTCCGCCGACGGCTATCACGCCTGGGACCAGTTGTACAACACCGTAGCCGGCCTGAAAAAGGCAGCCTTTGCCGCCGATGACGCGACTGACAGCGAAAATTTATCGCTGGGGCAATTGCAAAATATCTTCACCGACAATCCTGACCGCGAAACCCGCCGCCGGGCCTTTGCCGCCTACCATACCGCCTGGCAGGACCTGGCCCCGGTCTGCGCCCTGGCGTTGAACAACCAGGCCGGCTTCCGGCTGACGACCTATCGCCACCGGGATTGGGACTCAATCATGAAAGAACCGCTGTTCAAAAACCGGCTCAGCCGGCAAACCATCGACACCATGTGGCAGGTTATCGCCGCCAAAAGCGGCAAACTGCTCGACTTTTTTGCCGCCAAAGCCAAATTGATGGGCGCCGACCGCCTGCACTGGTACGATGTGAACGCGCCGGTGGGCAGCATGGAGCGCGCCTTCACCTTTGCCGAAGCGGGCGATTTTGTGGTTGATAACCTGGGCCGCCTCAACCCGGACATCGCCGAATTTTGCCGCATGGCAATTGATAATCGCTGGGTAGAAGCCGAAAACCGGCCCGGCAAAGCGGCGGGGGCCTTCTGCACCAGTTTCCCCCTCATCCGGGAATCTCGTATCTTTATGACCTTTGGCGGCAGCTACAACAGCCTCTCTACCCTGGCCCACGAACTGGGCCACGGCTACCACAGTTGGGTCATGCGAGACCTGCCCTTCGGCGCCCGGCACTACACCATGAGCGTGGCCGAAACCGCCAGCACCTTCAATGAACTGGCCGTCAACGAAGCCTGTCTGGGGACGCTCACCGACAAGGGCGAAAAAATCAGCTTGCTGAATCAAAAGCTCAGCGATGCCGCCTCCTTCTTTATGAACCTGCGCGCCCGCTACGATTTTGAGCAAGCCTTCTTTGAGCAACGCGCCACAGGCCCGGTCAGCGTCGAAACGCTATCGGCCCTGATGCTGGAAGCCCAAAAGACCGCCTTCCACAATGGCCTGGCCGAGGCCGGCTATCACGACCTGTTCTGGGCCAGCAAACTTCACTTTTACATTACCCATATGCCGTTTTACAACTTCCCGTACACCTTCGGCTTTTTGTTTAGCCACGGCATTTACCGGATGGCCCGACAGGAAGGCAACGCCTTTGGGCAACGCTATCGAAATCTGCTGCGCGATACCGGCTCGATGGATACGGAAACGCTGGCCCGCGTTCATTTGGGCGTTGACCTGGCCCAACCGGAATTCTGGCAGCAGGCCGTCGATGGCGTACTGTCGGAAGTGGATGAATTTGTGGAATTAGTGGGGTAGAATCCGTAGGGGCGGCTCTCGAGCCGCCCCTACTACAACAAACCAAGTGTATAGCCTGACGGGCCATCAAAACCCGTCAGGTTTTTTGATCAGGACTTACGCAGTTGCGGTAAATCACGGTGTTTTACCCCCTCCCCGCTTCGCGTCCCCCGCTGTCGGGGGAGGAGCTAATTCCCCCCGCTTGAGGGCGCGAAGCGGTTTCTTCATCAGGGACTGAGGGG
>JAJRUC010000337.1 GCA_024278015.1 Chloroflexota bacterium | reverse complement strand
GGGGAGCAAAATTCCCTCTCCCCCAAGGGGAGAGGGTTAGGGAGAGGGGGAAAGACAATTTATCCCACCAATCAAAAATTACCACCACCAAGATTTTGTAATTATTCACCCCCCTGCGTCATTCCCGCCAAAATCATACGGGAATGACTTGTCTGGTGTCCGGTCAAACATTGTGCCCCGGCAATAAAATGCCTCCTGCAGGGGCGGCTCGCGAGCCGCCCCTGCAAAATACACTTGACACGACACTGCCCCCGCGTCCAAAGGGGCTGAACAGTTACAGGAGTTTAAAATAAACAGGACTGACGCAGTGGCGGCATTTTACCCCCCTCAGTCCCTGATGAAGAAACCGCTTCGCGCCCTCAAGCGGGGGGAAGTTACCCCCTCCCCCGATGTTGGGGGAGGGGGTAGAACACCGTGATTTACCGCAACTGCGTAAGTCCTGATAAAAAAAGGCGTTGGTTAGAAACCAACGCCTTTTCAACATATTTTTGCTGAAGGTCAATCAAGCAAACCGTCAAGCACATGGACGGTTATTCTTCCGGCCTCAATATCAATGCGGGGCATCACCTCTGTGGTGGCGGGCAGCAGAATTTCCTGGGCGGCATCACGCACCACGCATACATCGTTGGCCCCGGTCTCGATGATTTCGGCGACGCGGCCCAAAAACCGCCCGTCCTCGGTTTCAACCGCCAGCCCCAACAGTTGGTGATGGAAAAATGTATCCGGCTCCAGGGGCATCGCCTCTGTTGCCGGGATTTTCAGGTAACGCCCCCGCAGGGCTTCGGCCTGGGTGCGGGTGGTCACGCCTTCAAGGGTCAGCAGTACATTTTGTTTGTGCCACCGCGCCGATTTTACGCCATATTCATCAAGCCCCTCATCATCGCCCACAAACACCGTTTCCATCGCGTCAAATCGCTCCGGAAAATCGGTTAAAATCTTCACGCTCACTTCGCCGTAAAGGCCGTGCGCCTTGACAACCTGCCCTATCACCAGATAATCCGGGGCGGGCCTTTGGGGTGGAGAGGGAGCGATTTTATCAGAGGCCGGCCGGTCGCTCACTCACCAATCTCCAAAGTCACATGGTCGCCGGATTTTACGGCTGCAACCCGCAACAGCGCGCGCATGGCGTTAGCCATGCGGCCCCCTTTGCCGATAATCCGCCCCATATCTTCGGGCGCTACGGTTAAAGTCAAAATAACCCCCCGCCGATTATGTATTTCGTCAACCGCAACCTGTTCCGGTTGCCCAACCATTGACTGCGCAATGTATTCAATCAGGTTTTTTGCATTAGACATAATGAATGTCATTCCTGTTTGGAGCCGGTACCCGACCCCGATTTGTGTGAATAGCTTAAGCGGTTTCAGCCTCAGCTTCGGTTTTGGTTTCGGCTTCGACTTCGGTTTCAGCCTCAGCTTCGGTTTTGATTTTGATTTCGGCTTCGACTTCAGCCTCGACTTCAGCTTCGACTTCGATTTCAGCTTCGTCCAGCGGTTCACCGGCTTTGAAGCGGGTGTAACGCGCTAAAATGCCTTTGCTCTCCAACACGCGCTTCAGCGAATCGGAAAGTTGAGCGCCGTTTGACATCCAGTGGAAGAGCCGGTCTTCTTTTACTACCACTGAAGGGGGGTCGTGCCGGGGGTTGTAGTGCCCCAAAATTTCCAGAAATCTGCCGTCACGCGGGGCGGTAGAGGGCGCAACCACAATCCGGTAGCTGGCCCGTCTTTTAGAGCCGGTTCGACGAAATCTAATTCTAAGCATAAGTGTCTTTACTCCATCTTCCTTAATTAATTGGTTTCTAATTATAGCTTTAATGCATCATTCCACCAAACATGTCCATCAACCCTTTGCGATTGCGCGGATTTTTGAACTGACGCATCATTTTTTGCATCCGGCGAAACTGTGAAAGCAGTTGGTTTATTTCCTGCACGGTGGTGCCGCTGCCCCGGGCCACCCGTCGCTTGCGGCCGGCGTTGAGGATTTTCGGGCGTTGGCGCTCGCGCATGGTCATGGACTTAATGATGGCTTCGGTGCGCCCCATCTGCTTTTCCGCGTCATCCATGGGGATGTCTTTGGCAACCTGGCTCATACCGGGCACCATCTCCAGTAATTTGGTAATCGGCCCCATTTTTTTGACTTGCTGAAGTTGCTTCAGAAAGTCATCCAGGTCAAACTTGCCTTCCAGCAGCCTTTCCGCTCCCTCGCGGGCCACGTCTTCATCTATCGAAGCCTCTGCCTGCTCAATCAGGGTCAGCATATCGCCCATACCCAAAATTCGAGAGGCCAGCCGGTCCGGGTAAAAGACTTCCAGCTCGTTGAGTTTTTCTCCGGTCCCCAAAAATTTAATGGGCACGCCGGTCACAAACCGCACAGAAATGGCGGCCCCGCCTCTGGCATCGCCGTCAATTTTGGTCAAAATCAGCCCGCTGACGGACACCTGCCGGTTAAAGCCGTCGGCTACCTGCACCGCATCCTGCCCGGTCATGGCATCAACCACCAGCAGCGTTTCTTGCGGGTTGGTTTTGGCTTTGATTTGGGCCAGTTCGTCCATTAATACGTCGTCAATGTGCAATCGACCGGCGGTATCAAGAATGACAACGCCGTAGGCCCCTTCTCTGGCCGCTTTGAGGGCGGCGGCGCAAATTTCGGGCGGCGATACGCCGGGGTCTTCGGTGTAAACGGGAATGTCGATTTGTTTGCCCAACACCTTCAATTGCTCAACGGCGGCGGGGCGGCGGGTGTCGGCGGCCACCAGCAGCGGACGCCGGCCCGATTTTCGCAGGTGCAGGGCCAGTTTGGCGGCCATTGTGGTTTTACCGGCCCCTTGCAAGCCCACCAGCATAATGACGTGCGGCGAACCGCCTCCCAAATCAAGCGGAGCCGCTTCGCCCAGGGTTTGCACCAGCTCTTCGTTGACAATTTTAACCACCTGCTGCGCCGGCGACAAACTTTTTGCCACCTCCGCGCCGATGGCCCGCGCCTTGACCCGCCCAATAAAATCTTTGGTCACTTTGAAGTTGACATCAGCTTCAAGCAAGGCCAGCCGAACCTGGCGCATGGCCGCGTTCACGTCGGCTTCAGACAGACGGCCCCGCCGGGACAGGTTATCGAAGACAGTTTGCAGTTTATCTTGCAGGTTTTCAAACATCGGCTTTCCTCATCAAACACCAAACGAAGATTTTAAACGAAGGACGGCATTTTGTCAAAACAGGCGGCCCGCGCTGACCGCCCGGCGCCCGCTTATCCCCAAACCGTGACTCCATACCGATTGTTGAGGGCATCCGGCAGACCGGCCCGGTCCAGTTTTGTGGCCGCCGGCAGATAATCCAGAATGGTCTGGGCGGTCAGGCCGTCTTCTCCCACCTCGGCGGCGGCCAAATCTCCGGCCAGGCCGTGCATAAAAACGCCCTTGCATACGGCCTGCGGCAGGGGCAAGCCCAGGCCGAACATGGCGGCGATGGTTCCGGCCAGCACGTCGCCGGAACCGGCGGTCGCCATGCCGGAATTGCCGCTCATGTTGATGAAAACCCGGCCATCGGGATAGCCAATTAACGAGTGCGCCCCCTTCAGCGCGATGACGGCCCGCAAATCGGCGGCGGCCCGCTGCACCGCGCCAATTCTATCGGCCTTGATATCTGCCACCGACAGACCGGTCAGGCGGGCCATTTCGCCCAGATGCGGGGTGAGTACCGTTTCTGCCGGGCGATGCCTGAGAATATCGGGGTGCGGGGCAATGGCGGTCAGGCCGTCGCCGTCAATGAGCAGCGGTTTTTCTATCGATTGGCTCAACTGGCAGACCAGGTTTTGCGTTTCCGGGTCAAGCGACAGGCCCGGCCCGATGACCACCATATCAACTTTGGCGGCCCAGGCCAGCAAATCGGCCCCGTTGGCCGCCGAAATACTGCCCGCCGCCGTCTCCTGTCGGGGCAAAAAGACAATTTCGCTGCCTTTGCCGGCGATAAACGGCGTGATGGACCGGGGCGCGGCCAAACGAGCGTAGCCGCCGCCCGCCTTCATAAACGACAGGGCGGCAAAATACGGCGCGCCGAAATATCCGGCGGCCCCGGCCACAAACAGCGCGTCGCCAAACGTACCTTTGTGCCCGGCCACGGGCCGGGGCGGCAAGGGGGGCGGCTGGTTGACGGCAATCTTCAGCCCGGCGGCCTCAATCATTTCCGGCGGAAACGAAATACGCGAGACGACCAGTTCGCCGCCGTATTGATGGCCCGGATACAACAAATTGCCGATTTTGGGCAAGCCGAATGTGACCGTCCACCTGGCCTGCACGGCTGCGCCCGGCACCTGCCCGGTAT
>JAJRUC010000336.1 GCA_024278015.1 Chloroflexota bacterium | reverse complement strand
GTATAAATAGCGTTCTTTTGTTGCTTTACCCCCCTCAGTCCCCCCTCCTGAGGGGGGAGGATTTTACTTTCCCCCTTGCAAGGAGGGGGGAGGGTTTTACTTTCCCCCTTGCAAGGGGGGAGAATGTAACACTTCCCCCCGTCAACGGGGGGATTGAGGGGGGTAAAAAATGGCAAAACCGCTCTAATTGGTAACTTTCAGGACTTACGCAGTTGCGGTAAATCACGGTGTTTTACCCCCTCCCCGCTTCGCGTAACTCCCCCCTCGTGAGGGGGGAGAATGTAACACTTCCCCCCGTCAACGGGGGGATTGAGGGGGGTAAAAAATGGCAAAGCCGCCCTAATTGGTAACTTTATCTCTGATGCCTGAGTAGTTACTGTTATTTTATGACGCGGTTGAGTATAAATAGCGTTCTTTTGTTGCTTTACCCCCCTCAGTCCCCCCTCCTGAAGGGGGAGGATTTTACTTTCCCCCTTGCAAGGGGGGGATTGAGGGGGAGGGAACCTGAAAGGTTGACGGTGTTTTATGCCGGAGTATCTGCCACGATTAATTTTACCACATCCAGCGGCCCCAAATCTGTGACCGATTCAATGAGCAACGACGACTGTCGCACGTTTTCCACGGTCCGGCGATTGATGTTGGCGCCGGTGAGGCGCACCGTGAGCGGGTTCACCGCATCCATCACCGGGCCGATGACGGGGCGGTCAATGCGCACGTGGTCCAGCAGAAAGATTTTGCCGCCCGGTTTCACCACGCGCGCCAGTTCATCAAGCGCCACCAGCGGGTCCGGAATGGAGCAGAAGACAAAGGTTGCCACGGCCGCATCGAAGGTGTCAGCGGCAAAGTCGAGCGCCTGCGCGTCCATTTGGCGTAAATCGAGCGTCTTGTCCATTAACCGGGCTTTCTTTCGGGCGCGAGCCAGCATACCGTCGCTTAAATCAATGCCCGTTACGGTGATGGAATCCGGGTGGAAGGGGAAGTTTTTCCCCGTGCCGACGCCCACTTCCAGCACCTGGCCCGGCGGAACTTGCGCCCACAACTGTTGCCGCCACGGAACAAACCGGCGTTCCGGCAGAATTTCCATAAGGTCATAAACCGGCGCAATACGGTTGTAGCGGGCGCGGGTTTTTTTGGTGTTGTGATTGTTTGTCATTTTAACGGTCTATCAACCGGCCGCCCGCTTGCTGCCAGGCAATCATGCCGCCGTTAAGGTCCACTATATTGGTGTACCCCAGTCCGACCAGCGTTTTTGAGGCGGCGGCGCTCATACTGCCGCTGCGGCAATATACCACAATCGGCGCGTTTTTATCGTCAGGAAGCTGACCAGGATTGGCCTCAATTTCATTAAAGGGGATGAGCGCGTCCGTGTCCGGCAGTTCTCCGGCGTAGGGAATATGCACATTCACCAACGTAAAATCCTTGTTCCCCAGGGCAGAGGCCACTTGTTCTGCCGAGGCGTTGCGGTAGCCGGCCCCGTTTTTTGGCAGGCTGAACAAATCTGTCGCCGGCCCGTCCGTTTTGGGGATGGCGGCCTTGTCAGGCGCGCCCCCGGCGCAGGCCACGCTCACCAGAGCGATAATTGCCAACAAGGTTGTCAGAGCTATAAATTTTGTGCGGTTCATAAAAAATTATCTCCTTTAAAAAAGGTAGTCAGCTTTCAGCCATCAGCTTTTTACGGCTGAAGGCCGGCCACTGACCGTTATTTTTGGAATTAGTTGTTTTTTAATGCGTTCAATACGCGGTCAAGACGTGTTTTTGCTTCGGCGGCAATTGCTTGCAGCCCGTCGCTACCGGCAACGCCGAGCATTATCAGCGGGTCAACAATCGACACGGCGGTTTCATTCGCGCCGGTTTCATGCACAATTACATTGCAGGGCAACAGCAAACCAATATCCAGATCTGCCTGGAGCGCCTGGTAGGCCAGCGGCGGATTGCACGCGCCCAAAATGGTGTACCGCTGAAAGTCCACATCCAGCTTTTGTTTGAGGGTATTTTTTACATCAATTTCCGTTAAAATACCGAAGCCTTCTTCTTTCAGCGCAGCGACGGTTTGTTCCAAAGCCGCGTCAAACGGCGCGTTGAGGGTTGTGTGCAACCCGTATGACTCACTCATATCGTTCTCCTGTTTTAAAATTATTTAGAATTGTGATAATGTTTCTTTCATTTGTTTGTACTCTGTCTCGGTAATTTCTCCGCGCGCATAGCGGATTTTCAGGATTTCATGCGCCGATTGCGGCGCGTTGGGGTTTTGGTTTTGGCGGGTGGATGATGGAAACATTAGCCCCACCAGCCATACGGCCAGCGCAATCAGCCCGCCCCAAAACAGCACCATCACCAAAATTCCCCATAACCCCATGCCAAACCCAAAGCCCATCATACGTCACCTCACGAAATATCCTGCAATATGGTCTGGTATTCTTCGCGGCTGATTTCGCCTTTGGCGTACCGGGTAGACAAAACCTCCCGCGCCGACAGCAACGGTGCAGACTGTCCGGCGTTGAACCCACGGGGTGTATCGCCGCGTCCGCTAAACTGCCGGACAGCCCAAACTACCAGCAGCACAATGCCTATCAAAACAGCAATATTGAATACCAGGCTGATAATTCCACCCAGCAGCCCGAAGCCGCCGGTCCCAAATCCTGAACCAAAACCGCCCATCATTCCACCACCCATCATTTTTTTACCTCCGGTTTTCTGATTTATTTACGCAATGGGTGCGCGTTTGTGTATCGTTATGCAGATAGTATAGCGCACAAGTTTAACAGAATGATTGCAGTTTTGTGAAGATTCTGTAAAGAAATGCGCATCTTCACCGGCATTGGCGATTTTTTGTCGCCTTCCGCTGCCCCCCAAAGCGGAAAAGAGCGAGTTGCATTAAAACACAAAACGACCCGCTATTGGGTCGTTTGTTGGGTGTGGGGGACAAAAGTGGAACTCGGGCAGTGAGCCACCAGGGACTCGAACCCTGAACCGATTGATTAAGAGTCAATTGCTCTGCCAGTTGAGCTAGTGGCCCGCTCATAAAAAATATAGCACACTTGCCGTTTATCGGCAAATATAATTGAAATACGCCAATTGATAACGGCCGGATTAACCGGCCACGGTTACGTTAGCCAGCCGTTCCAGAGCTTTGATGAGGGCGTGATTGCCTTCCGCGCCCAGCCCTTGCGCTTGCAAGGTGCGGTACATATCAAAGACGATGTTGGTGGCAAAGATGGGCGCAGCCAGCGAATCGGCGGTTTCTTTCACCAGCCGCAGGTCTTTCTGCTGCAAGTCGATGGTGAAGCCGGGCCGCCAATCGCGGTTCAGGATTTGCGGGGCGCGATTGCTGAACATCCAGCTTCCGGCGGCGCCGCCCGCCACGGCGTTGAAGGTTTTTTCCAAATCAAGGCCGCCCGCCTGGGCAAAAACCAGCGCTTCGCTCATAGCCAGGGCGTTGCCCACCACCAAAATCTGGTTCACCAATTTGACCATCTGCCCTGCGCCCTGCGGCCCCACATGGGTGATGGTCTTGCCCATCGTTTGCAAATAGGGCATGGCCCGTTCCACTTGCGCTGCCTCGCCGCCAATCATAATGCTCAACGTGCCGTTGGCCGCCCCTTCACTGCCCCCGCTGATGGGCGCATCGAGCATTTGCACGCCTCGCTCATTCAAGGCGGCGGCTATCGTTTTGGTGGCATTGGGGCTGATGGTGCTGTGGTCCACCACCAGCGAACCCGCTTTCGCGCCGTGAATCACGCCGTTTTCGCCCAGCAGCACGGCCTGCACGTCCGGCGTATCGCTGACGCACACAAAAATCAGGTCGCACTGCGCGGCCAAATCGGCGGGGCCGGTTGCCGTCGCTGCCCCTTCGACGGCCAGAATGTCCATCTTGCTTGCGGTGCGATTCCAGACGCGCACCTCGAAACCCGCCTTCAGCAGGTTGCGGGCCATCCCCAGCCCCATAATGCCCAGTCCAATAAATCCGGGTTTGTCAGTCATTTTGTTCTGTCCTTTGCTATTGATTGAGTAACACAACGCGCCCGCTGTTTGCCGAGCGGTACAAGGCGTTGATGGTGGCAATATTGCCCCGCGTTTCCGGCAACGTGTACGGCGCGGGCCGGCCGTCGAGCGCGGCGGCCTCCAGCGCCTCAATTTCGCACAGGTAGGGGTCTTTGGAGGGCGTGGGTATCACCGTTTCGGTATCGTCGGCGGCAAGGTGGATAATGCCGCTGCCCCGGTTTTCCACATCGGGAATCCACGGATTGGGCAGGCGCAAAACGCCCGTGGCCCCGATAATTTCCGCCTCTGCCCGAAACGGCATGTCGAAGCCGCTGTCTATTTGGGCGATGATGCCGCCGGCGTAGCGCATTTGCCCGGCAAAGCCTGTTTCAACCCCGTTTTGATTAAGTCGCTGCCGGCCGAAAACCTCGACGGGGTCGGCGCCGGCAATGGCCTGGGCAAAACTGACGGGGTAGCAGCCCACATCCCACAAGCTGCCGCCGCCCAGCGATTTTTGCAACCGGATGTTGCTGTCGTCGGTCAGGGTGAAGGAAAAGCCGGCCTTCACCATCTGCACCGCGCCGATGAGACCGGCGGCGACGTGTTGCCTGAGCGCAACCAGTTGCGGGTGCATACGATACATAAAGGCTTCCAGCAACACCACGCCGTTTGCTTGCGCGGCCTGGGTCATCTCATCAACCTCGGTTACGGTCAGGGCCAGCGGTTTTTCGCATAGAATGTGCTTGCCCGCCCGCGCGGCCTTGATAACCCAGTCCCGGTGCAGACTGTTCGGCAGCGGAATGTACACTGCGTCAATGTCCGGGTCGGCCAGCAGGGCTTCGTAGCCGGTGTAAGCGCGCGGAATACGCCATTTTTCCGCAAATTTCCGCGCCGAATCCGAATTTCGGCCGGCGACGGCTTTCAAGGTAGACCGCTTCGCTTCGGCCAGCGGCGGAATCAGGCGGCGGGTGATGCGGGCCGTCGAAAGAATGCCCCATGTCAGTTGTTTCGGCATTAATGCCCTCCGTTCCATTTGCAAAATTGACGGTGATAGTATACCACAGCGGGTAGGGACCGGCCATTGGCCCGTCTTTGCGACCGGGGCTATTATATCGTAACGAGCGAATGGCGGTGAACGGCGGCGCAGATGCGGGCGTGAGCCATTTCATCGGCGTTCAACTGTTGCGTGAAACGTGAAACGTGATAGAATTATTTACGCATCATGTTTCACCCATCACGCATCACCCGCTGGAGTGTGGCAATGGACGATATTCAATCCCGCATCGAACAGTTGCAGAAAGAAATCAACTATCATTTGTACCGCTATCACACGCTGGACGACCCCGTCATCAGCGATTATGAGTATGACCGGCTTTTCGCCGAGCTGAAACGGCTGGAAGCGGAACATCCCGACCTCATCACCCCCGATTCGCCCACCCGGCGCGTCGGGGCGGAACCCCTTTCGGAATTTGAAAAAGTGACCCATCCCGTGCCGATGACCAGTTTGGCAAATGCCTTCGATGATGATGATATGCGCGACTGGCTCAAGCGCATCGAAAAACTTTTGCCGGAAGGGACGACCATCGCCGAGGTGGAATTTGTGGTGGAACCGAAAATCGACGGGCTGGCGGTGGCGCTGACGTATGAAAATGGGGTGTTTGTGCAGGGCGCGACGCGCGGCAACGGCATCGTCGGTGAGAATGTGACGGCTAACCTGCGGACGGTGCGGAATATTCCTTTGCGCATCCCCGTTGACCCGCACGCCGAGATTTC
>JAJRUC010000335.1 GCA_024278015.1 Chloroflexota bacterium | reverse complement strand
AGCGCGATATTTGTTGACGGGCGACTGGTTCCCAATACCGAGTTGGGTCATATCGAGATTGAGGGGGGCAAGGAGGCCGAAGCCTGGGCTTCTGACCGGATCCGGAAGGAAAAAGACCTGTCCTGGAAACGGTGGGCCGGTCGGGTAGACCGCTATTTGCGCTGGCTGGAACGGTTGTTTTCGCCGGATTTATTCATCATCGGCGGGGGAGTAAGCAAAAAGCATCAAAATTTTTTACCGTATATTCAACGTCAAACGCCGGTGTTGCCGGCCCGCCTGTTGAACGAAGCCGGTATTGTGGGGGCGGCTTTGGCGGCGGCGCAATACCTGAATCGGCCATAAATCAGAAAGACATTCCCCACTTTAAAACTTTTAGGACTTACGCAGTTGCGGCATTTTACCCCCCTCAGTCCCTGATGAAGAAACCGCTTCGCGCCCTCAAGCGGGGGGAAGTTAGCTCCTCCCCCGCTTGAGGGGGGACGCGAAGCGGGGAGGGGGTAGAACACCATGATTTACCGCAACTGTGTAAGTCCTGACTTTTTCAGGGAACAAACCGGTATCCGAATCCGCGTTCAGTGAGCAGGTGTTGCGGGTTGTTCGGGTCGGTTTCAATTTTTTGGCGTAAATGCCACACATACCGCCGAATGTAGCCGGTGTCGTTTGCGTATTCCGGCCCCCACACCGCCGTCACCAATTGAGTTTGGGTAAAAACGGTGTTGGTGCGTTTCATCAACACCTCCAGCAAATGGTATTCGGTGGGAGTGAGCGCCAGCGGCGCGCCGTTTTTGGTGGCCTGACGGCGGTCCTGGTCAAGCTCAAAGGGGCCGCATACCATGATATTGCCCGTTTTTTTAGAGGGGACAATCTTGCCGGTGCGACGCAGCACGGCTTCTATGCGGGCGGCCAACTCCGGAAAGCTGAAAGGTTTGGCTACAAAATCATCCGCGCCCAACCGAAACCCTTCCAGCCGGCTCGCTTCATCGCTTTTGGCGGTCAGGAAAACAATCGGCACATCGGTCAGTTCCCGAATCCGCTTGCTGACTTCCCAGCCATCCATCCTGGGCATCATCACATCCAGCAAAATAAGCTGCGGTCGCTGTTCGAACAGTATCTTCAGGCCGGCCAGACCGCTTTCCGCGTGCAACATAGAGAATCCGGTTTCTTCCAGATATTGGACCAGCAAATGATGCAGTGACGGGTCGTCATCAATCAAGAGTATCTGCGTCATTATCATCCCATAGTTCACAAATCGGCAAACTGACTGAAAAAGTAGACCCTTCGCCGGGCGCGCCGCTGCTTTCCACCCAAATTTTCCCGTTTTGCGCTTCAATGAGCTTGCGGCAGAAATACAACCCCAGCCCGTGGCCGTATACCTCGCGGTTGTTATTGTTGTTGGCCCGATAAAATTGTTTGAACAGATGCTTTTGGGCATACGGTGGAATGCCGATGCCCCGGTCTTGCACGGCGATGATAATTTCATCATCTGCCTGTTGCGCCGTCACCGAAATTTCGCCGCCGTCCGGTGAATATTTGATGGAATTATCCACCAGATTGATGACCACATCGGCCAGATGCGTTTCGTCCGCCCAGGCAGCGGGCAGGCCGTGGGGCGCATTTACGGTGATGGTGTAATAATTTTGCGTGTGCATCCGGCTTTTCAGCAAGGTATTCAGGAAGGGCGAGAGGGCGATTGGCCCGGCAACAGGCTGCAATTTCCCCGTTTCCAGCAATGAAACATCCAGAATATTTTGCACCAGATGGGTCAAGCGTTCACTTTCGTCACGCAGAATATCCAGCACGGCCTGTTTGCGCTCCGGCAGTTTGTCTTTGTGGCGGGCAATCAGCTCAATGCCGCCATTGATATTGGTCAGCGGGGCGCGTAATTCGTGCGATACCAGCGAGACAAAATCGGATTTCAAATCATCCAGCGCCTGCAATTCTTCGTTGGCTTCCTTTAACTTCTGGTTTTTGTCGCGCAGTTCGGCGGTGCGTTCCGCTACCCGGCCTTCCAGTTCGGCGTTCATTTCATAAATCTGAATGTTGGCAATTTCCAACTGCTTCTGATTCCTCCGCACCCAGCGCAAAACCATCCATACTGTGACAGGTCCGATGACTCCGAAAATAGCCATTTCCGATATAAACGCCGGAGACAAGCTGTCGTGTTCGTATATAATGTGTTCTCCCAATTCAAAACTGGCTGCCAGAAAGAACAGGATAATCGGCAGTATCCATTGGACAATGGTTAAGACCCGGATAATGGAATGCCGCTGCTGCGATTGCGTTTCCATGCGCAAAACTCCTGATAAGATATGTTCATTATAAGCGTAACCGGCAGGGAAAATCAAGCGTGTGACCGCCGGTTTGTTCGCATTTTGACGTAATTGAGACATATTAAACACACGCATAGGACATTGACATGATACTATGAACACGTAGGAAAAAAATTCATACTCATTTCAACTTGGAGGGAGAAATGAAAAAATCACTTTTATTGCTTGTTGTACTGGTAGTGGCGCTGGCTTTGGTGTTGACCGCCTGCGGTCAAAGCGCTCCTGCCCCCACCCAGGCTCCCGCGAAAGCAGAGCCGACAGCTGCCCCCGCAGAGCCGACAGCCGCCCCTGCCGAGCCGACAGCAGAACCGGTTGCCGCCGTGGAACTGGACGGCGACGGCGCGCACGGTGGCCGGCTGTACGATGCGTGGTTCGAGGAACTGGGTGTTGATGTACCCGAAGGCGACCAGGCGTTGTGGGCCGGTCAAAGCAGCAACACCCGCAGCGGCGAGGACACCTGGCGCTGCAAGGAATGTCACGGCTGGGATTACAAAGGCGTTGACGGGGTGTACGCTTCCGGCTCGCACGCCACCGGCTTCACCGGCCTGTGGAACGCTATCGGCAAAGGCCAGGATTACATTCTGGGCGCGCTGAAAGGCGAAACCAACCCCGACCACGATTTCAGCAGCTATATGGATGAACAAGACCTGACCGACCTGGCTCTGTTCCTGGGTCAGGAAGCGTTGGATGGCGACATCTTTGTGGGCGCAGACAAAGCGGCTGTGGGCGGCAATGTAGCCGGCGGCAAGGAATTGTTTGATACCTGCGCCGATTGTCACGGCCCCGAAGGGTTAGCACTCAATTTCGGTTTTGATGAAGGCGAATCGGAATATGTGCCGACCATTGCCCAGGATAACCCCTGGGAACTCCTGAACAAGATGCGCTACGGGCAACCCGGCGTTGATGAGATGCCCTTTGCCCTTGACCTCGGCTGGACAGAAGGCGAACAGCTTGACGTACTGGCCTATCTGCAAACCCTGCCCGCTGCAAACCCGGTTACCGAGGGGGGGCGGCTGTATGACAAATGGTGGAGCGCCATTGGCGCAGACGCGCCCGAAAGCGACCAACCGTTGTGGGCCGGCCAAAGCAGCAACACCCGCAGCGGCGCCGATACCTGGCGTTGCAAGGAATGTCACGGCTGGGATTACAAAGGGGCTGACGGGGTGTACGCTTCCGGCTCGCACGCCACCGGATTTGTCGGTATCTGGGATGCGCAAGCCATGTCCGCCGACGAGTTGACCGCCTGGCTGGACGGCAGCAAAAATGCCGACCACGATTTCTCGCAGTATCTGGACGAGGAACGGATTGGTCAGTTGGTTGCCTTTATGCAGGACGGTTTGATTGACAAGTCAACGTTCATCAACGCAGACAAAACCATTGTGGGCGGCGATGCGGCCCGCGGTCAGACCCTGTTTGTTGAATGTGCCGAATGTCACGGTGATGACGGCAAGCTGCTTAACTTCGGGGACGAAGATGAAACCGAATACGTGGGAACCATTGCCAACGATAATCCGTGGGAATTCAGCCACAAGGCGTACAACGGGCAACCCGGCGCATTGATGCTCATCGGGCGCAATTACGGGTTCACCTTGCAAGACCTCATCGACATCACGGCTTACGCCCAAACCCTGCCCGCCGAATAAGCAACATGGTTGACAGGCACAATTAAATAGCTTGAAGTTTCCGCCCCCTGTTTCACGAGGGGGCGGAAATATAATGGGCCAGGGGTGTGCCGCAATTCACAAGGATATTAAATCCCGCCCAAAAACATAAATCCTCCTGAAACCGGAGAAAGAAACTATGAAGGATAAATTAATACTCATTATTCAATACGGACTTGTCGCATTGGCGGTGGTGGTGGTACTGGCGTTAGTTGGCTTGATTACCCCCGCCACCCCTGCACACGCGCTGCCGGAGTTTGCCGCCCGTACCGGCGAAGGCTGCGGCACGTGCCACGTGTCGGCCGGCGGCGGTGGCCCCCGCACCCTGCGCGGAATGTTGTGGGCCGCGCGCGGCAAACCCGATGCCGTGCCGCAATTGCCGAATGTGCTGCTGGCCCCCGGCGTGGAAGACGGCGCGGAACTGTACGACATCGCCTGCTCTGCCTGTCACGGCGCCAAAGGCGAGGGCCTTTTTGGGGCGCAACTTGCCGGCACCTCTTTGAAGGCGCGTAAAATTACATCAACCATCAATCGTGGACGGGAACGAAGCGGTATGCCCCCCTTCAAAGGACAATTCTCTGACGCGCAACTTGAAACGCTGGTGAATTATGTGGCCGGGTTGGCTAACGGCACCATCCAACCCCCCCCGGATAGCTACCCGCTGGAAACCGGCGTGCTGAAATGCACCACCGACGCAACACTGGTTACGTGTGGAGGCAACTAACATGAAATCATTATCACGACGACAATTTTTGAAAGTATCCGCCACAGCCGCCGGAACCACTGCCGTGGTGGGCGGCTTGCAGGCCGTGCTTAACGCCACGCCGGTTGATGCCAGTTCAACGGGGTGGATTACGGCTGTGGGCGAAGAACATATCGTCACCTCGGTCTGTTCACTGTGTCCCGCAGGCTGCGGCCTGCTGGGGCGGGTAGTGAACGGCAAACTGGTGAAGCTGGAAGGCAACCCGATGCACCCCGTCAATCAAGGCTCGCTGTGCCCCAAAGGGCAGGCCGCGCCGGAACTGCTGTACAACCCGGACCGTTTAACCGGCCCGATGCGCCGCACCGGAAACCGGGGCAGCGGGCAGTGGAAATCTGTTTCGTGGGATGAAGCCGTCGGCGCCATTGCCCAAAAACTGAACGACCTCCGCGCCGCCGGACACCCCGAACAGACCGTCTTCCTTTACGGCGAAACGCGCGGCCAGATGCGCCCCCTCATCGAACGCTTTATGCAGGCTGTCGGCTCGCCCAATGTCATTTCGCACGACAGCCTGAACATTGAAGCGGCCAAACTGGCGATGCTTTACACCCAGGGCGTGTACGATTTACCCGCCTATGACATTGAAAACAGCGATTACATCCTCAGCTTTGGCGCAAATCTGCTGGAAGGCGGACGCAACCCGCAACGCACCATCATCGGGCAATCGTACTTCCGGCGCGGACGCGCCAATCGGGGTAAAATTGTGATGATTGACCCGCGTCAGGGCATTACCGGCGCCAAAGCCGATGAATGGGTTCCCATTAAACCGGGCACAGATGCCGCGCTGGCACTCGGTATTGCCAACGTCATCATTCGCGCCGGGCTGGTTGATTCAGACTTCATCCACAATTACAGCTTCGGTTTTGAAGACTTTAAAGACGGCAAGGGCAAAAAACACACCGGTTTCAAAAACTTTGTGCTGGATAATTACACTCCCGCCAAAGTAGAAGCCATCACCGGCGTGACGGCCACCACCATCGCCCGCCTGGCGGGTGAATTTGCCGCCCACGCCCCGCAAGCCATCGCTATGATGCCGGGTAAAGGCGGCCTGCTGAACGGCAATATCACCGGCTTGTATGCCGCTATGGCCGTCCACATTCTGAACGCGCTCATCGGCGCCATTGACGCTCCCGGCGGGGTGCAGGTGCAGCGATATTTCCCCTGCGCCGACTGGCCCGCCATGCCGGGCGATTCCGTTGCAGAGACGGGGCTGGCGACAGACCGCCTTGACGGGGCAGGCACAGTGTTCCCCCTCGGCAAACACGCCTATCAGGCCGTGGCCGATAAAATTCTGGCCGGCGCCCCCGTTGAAGCGCTCTTCCTGTATGATGCCAACCCCGTTTACGAAGCTCCCGGCGGCCAACGCTTTGCGGACGCCTTTCAAAAAGTGCCGTTCATCGTGTCGTTCAGTTCGTTTATGGATGAAAGCGCACGGTACGCCGACCTGATTTTGCCGGAACCGACCTTCCTTGAGCGCTGGCAGGATGACGCCATTGAAGGGCTGGGGTATCCCGGCGTGGGCTTGCGCCAACCGATGGTTGAACCGCTGTACGACACCATGAACACCGGCGACGTACTCATTAAAGTAGCGCAGGCAATGGGCGGCAAAGTTGCCGAAGCCTTCCCGTGGGCCGGCTTTGAAGCCTTGTTGCAAGAACGCCTGTCCACCGTCGGCACCGATTGGGACACGCTGAAAGAGTTGGGCGCGTGGTTCACCCCCGGCTACCGTCACGCCCGGCGCGGCAGCCAAAAATGGGTGGATGAAGTGGTGGGCAAAGACCGTGGCTCTGCGCCGCGCGATGGCCGCTTCGACCTGTACAGCCGCGAATTGAGCTGCGCCCTGAGCGACTTGAACAAAGAGGAACTCGCCGCGCTGGGCATCGGCAAAACGGGCGATACGCCCTTCCTGCCGCATCAGGAAGCTATTACCTTTGCGGGTGATGAAGCCGAATTCCCCTTCCACCTGAATATCATCACCTTGATGAGTCTGGGGCCGTATTCCGTCGCCGCCAACATGCCAACCTTGCAGGAAATCAGCGGCATGACCGTGGGCGAAATGTGGGATAGCTGGCTGGAAATGAACCCCGAAACCGCCAAGGAACTTGGTTTGCGGGATAAAGATACCATTTGGGTGGAAAGCCCCTTTGGAAAATTACAAACAAAAATGCGCACCGTGCCCGGCTTGCGCCCCGATGTGGTGAACTTGCCCCACAATCAGGGACACAAAGCCATCGGTCGCTGGGCAAAAGACCGTGGGGTGAACGGGTTGGAAATTATCAACCCCGCCAGCGAACCGGCTACCGGACTGGCGAGTATGACCAACACCCGAGTCAAAGTGTACCGCGCATAACAAGGAGACAGAACATGACTCGATGGGCAATGGTAATTGATTTGGATAAATGTGTGGCCTGCCAGGGGTGCAGCATCGCCTGCCGCTTT
>JAJRUC010000334.1 GCA_024278015.1 Chloroflexota bacterium | reverse complement strand
TTGGCGAGCTGGGGGCGGGCAAAACGCGCTTTGCGCAGGGCTTCGGCGCGGGCGCCGGTGTGCCGCCGGCTCAGGTCATCAACAGCCCCACGTTTACGCTCATCAATCAGTACGCGGGCCGCCTGCCGGTGTATCATCTGGATTTGTACCGGCTCAATTCGGCGGCAGAGGCCGAAACGCTGGGCCTGGACGATTTTTTTTACGGCGACGGCGTATGCCTGATAGAGTGGGCTGACCGGCTGGTTGATGACCTGCCGCCGGACCGGCTGGAAATTACCCTGCGTTATGTGGATGAAACGCATCGCCGAATTGAGTTACGCGCGTTTGGCGAAGACCATGCCGCTTTATTGGCGCAATCAGGATTATCAGCCGATGCTTTTAGCGATTGACACCGCCACCGAATTTGCCGGACTGGCGCTTTACAACCATAATGCCGTGTGGGCCGAAGAAATCTGGTATGCGGCCCGCAACCATACCGTGCAACTGGCCCCGCGCCTGTATAACCTGCTGGCGCGGGCCAATCTAACCGTCGAACACCTGGCCGGCATTGCCGTGTGCATTGGTCCCGGCTCGTATACCGGCGTGCGCATCGGCGTGGCTCTGGCCAAAGGGCTGGCCTTGCCGCACAATTTGCCGTTGCTGGGCGTTCATACGCTGGAGATTGTAGCCGCCCCGCACCAAAACCAGCCGTTGCCCATTGTAGCCGTTGCCAAAGCCGGACGAAAACGCCTGATGGTGGGCCGCTACCGGCAAGACAATCAACAATGGCAACCCGACGGCCCCGTTGAAATTGTCACGTTTTCAGAATTATTGGCCGGGTTCAGCGGCCCGGCCCTTGTAACCGGCGAACTGACCGCCGAACAAGCGGCGCGCCTGCAAGCCGAAGCGCCCTGCCCGCTGACCGTGCCCGGCCCGGCGCATCGAGTGCGGCGGCCCGGTATTCTGGCCGAAATCGGTTGGCAAAAACTACAGCAACACAATTATGACGATGGGCGCAGCCTGCAACCCGTTTACGCCAAATCGGTCTGACCGCCGCCCACCCATCGGTATTTTTAACATTTTTAACAGGTAACGCAAACGAATGGAATATTTTGACCGCGCGCCAAATTTGGCCTCGCCAAAATCCGAATCGCCTACGTCGTCCATTCATCAGTTTGTGAATTCGCTTAACAATTTTACCCTGCGAGCCATGACCCCGGCCGACCTGCCCGCCGTCATGGCCATTGAGCAGGATGCCTACGCCACGCCCTGGCCGGAAGCCTCTTACCGGCACGAACTGGAACACGGCACGCGCTCTTGTTTCGACCTGCTGACCTATCGCCGGCAGGCCATTGGCTATAGCGGGGTGTGGCATTTTGTGGAAGAAGCGCACCTGGGTACTATTGTGGTTCACCCGGCATTGCAACGGCAAGGGCTGGGCGAAATGCTGTTATTGAATATCTTGCAGCGGGCCATCACCTTGAACATCAAAACCGTCACCCTGGAAGTTCGGCCTTCCAACGTGGCGGCCAAACAACTCTATTTGAAATATGGATTTGAGGAGGTCGGCTACCGTAAAAATTACTATCGAGACGATGAGGACGCCATCATCATGACCACCCCGCCCTTAACATCGCCGCCCTGTCAAGCCCTGCTTGCGTCTTTAATTGACCGGGCGACAAGCCGCATAACCCGGCTCCAGCCGGACACCGCAGATTTATCTTTAAAATAACTGATTTACTCAACCGTCATTGCGAGCGGAGCGAGCGTGGCGAGCGTGGCGAAGCAATCCCCTGTTCGCGCAAAGGGGGCTTCCTTGCAGCCCGAGAGCGGTTCCAGATAATTAACCGTACCTGCTCTGCGCGAACACTGGTTAGCTTATAATCCTGATTGTACGCTGACCACTGTTCGTGCAGAAAGGTGCTTTACCCAAAAAAGGAGACAAACACTTGACCCCTTCATTAAAAATTATTCCACTTGGCGGCCTGGGCGAAGTGGGCAAAAACATGACCCTGCTTGAATACGATAACCAGGCCATTATGATTGATTGCGGTTTGATGTTCCCCGGCAGCGATATGCCCGGCGTGAACCTGGTTATCCCCAACATCACCTATTTGCGAGAGAACCCCGGCCTGTTGCAGGCAATTTTCATTACCCACGGGCACGAAGACCACATCGGCGCCATTCCGTTTTTAATTAAAGAACTGGATGCGCCGGTGTACGCCACCAAATTAACCTGCGGCTTTATTGAAAACAAACTCAAACGCAGCCCCGGCCTGACGCCCAAAGACATTACCCTTAAAACCATGGCCGACGGCGATGTTATTGCTGTTGGCCCGTTCACGGTAAAACCGTTCCACGTTAGCCATTCCATCCCCGATACGGTTGGCATTATCATCGAAACCCCCCTGGGCGTCATTGTCCACACCGGCGAATACAAATTCGATGAAGCCCCTCACAGCGGCTTGACCATAGACCAGGACTACTTGCGCCAGGTAGGCGATGCCGGGGTGCTGGCCCTGCTCTCTGACAGCACCAACGCCGAACGCCTGGGCGCAACGCCCTCTGAAGCAACGGTGCTGGACAGCCTGAACGAAATCTTCGGACAGACACAGGGGCGCATTATCGTCGCCACCTTCGCCTCAAATATTTATCGCGTGCAATTAATAGCTGATTTGGCAATGGCCCACAACCGCAAAATTGCCTTTGTGGGGCGCAGTATGATAGACAATACTCGCCTGGCGCGTGACCTGGGCTATCTCACTATTCCGGACGACATCATTTTTTCCGTCGATAAAATCTCGCACCTGCCCGATTCTCAAGTGACCCTGATTTGCACCGGCACCCAGGGCGAGCGCAACAGCGCCCTGGTGCGTATGGCAAACGGCGAACACCAGCAGGTGCGCCTTGAAGACGGCGACACCGTCATCATTTCGGCCACCACCATCCCCGGCAACGAAGAATTTGCCAATCGCACCCTGGACAACCTGTTTCGTATGGGCGCGAATGTGGTATATCAGGCCCTTAAGCCGGTTCACGTTTCCGGGCATGCCAGCACCGAAGGCCAAAAGCAAATGCTGGCCCTCATTCGGCCCAAATACTTCATCCCCATTCAGGGCGAATATCGTATGCTGGCCCTCCACGCCCGTTTGGGCGAGCAAACGGGCATCCCCAAACAAAATATTTTTGTGATAGAAAACGGCCATCCCCTTGAATTTACGCCCGCCGGCGTTCTTTACGCGCCGGAAGTGCCCGCCGGACACGTCTTTGTCGATGGTCTGGGCGTGGGCGACGTGGGCAGCGTGGTGCTAAGAGACCGCAGCAACCTGTCCCGCGACGGCTTTGTAACATGCGTCGTCGCCCTTGATGAACAAACCGGTGAGTTGGTTGACGGGCCGGATTTGGTATCGCGCGGGTTTGTGTACATCAAAAACAGCGAACTTATGCTGGATGAAGCCGCCGATATAGTTATCGAAGCCCTGGAAAAATCAAGCCCCGGCACCCACCCCGATACTACCAAAGAAATCATTCACGAAACGCTTTCAAAGTACTTTTACGCCAAAACCCATCGCCGCCCAATGGTATTTCCGGTTGTGCTGGAAGTGTGATGCGCGACTAATTTTGCCTTTTACCTTTTGCATTTTGCCTTGTTTTGCAACCTTGAAAGGATTCGTGTTTATGACTACCCTGACCCAGACTGATATTTTTCGGCCCCAAACCCGCGCCCACGCCCTGGCGTATAACGTTGCCCTCGTTGGCGGCGCATCGATATTTATCGCCTTGATGGCCCAATTAACCCTGTACCTGCCCTTTAGCCCGGTGCCTGTTACCGGCCAAACGCTGGCCGTGCTGCTGGTGGGGGCCTTGCTGGGCAGCAAACGCGGCGGACTGGCCGCGCTGGCCTACCTGGCCGAAGGCGTTGGCGGTATGCCCGTCTTTGCCGGCGGACGGGCCGGGGCAGCCGTGCTGTTTGGCCCCACCGGCGGCTATCTGATTGGCTTTGTGTTGGCCGCATATCTGGTGGGCCTGCCGGCAGAACGGGGCTGGAATCGCCATGTTTTGGGGGCGATGGCGGCGATGCTCATCGGCAATATCACCCTTTACCTGACCGGCCTGGCCTGGCTGGCGCAATTTGTGGGCGCATCCAATGCCCTTGCCGCCGGATTATATCCCTTCATCCCCGGCGACGCAGTTAAAATTTTGTTTGCCGCGCTGTTACTGCCCGTCGGGTGGAAACTCCTTTCGCCAAAAAAATAACGTTCAGCCCGGCGCATCATTATCGACAGGAGAAAAAACAATGCCCCAGACCAGACGGCAACCCTATCTCGATTATCAGGAATACCCGCCCGCCGAAATGCGCCGCCGCGCCGCCGAATTTTACGCCGAAATGCGCCGCCGGCGCACCGTGCGAGACTTTTCGGCGCGCCCGGTGGCCCGCAAAATCATCGAAAATTGCCTGAAAGCCGCCGGCACGGCCCCCAACGGGGCCAATATGCAACCCTGGCATTTTGTAGTAGTCAGCAACCCCGCCGTCAAAAAAGAAATCCGGGAAGCGGCAGAAAAAGAAGAAGCCGCCTTTTACCACCACCGCGCCCCGGAAGACTGGCTGGCTGCGCTGGCCCCCCTCGGCACCGACGCTCAAAAACCCTTTCTGGAAACCGCCCCCTTCCTGATAGCCGTCTTCGCCCAAAACTACAACCTGACCCCGGACGGCGAAAAAATCAAACACTATTACGTTTCGGAATCGGTGGGCATTGCCACCGGCATATTAATAACCGCCCTGCACCACGCCGGGCTGGCAACGCTTACCCATACCCCCAGCCCCATGCGCTTCCTGAACGCAATCCTGCGCCGCCCGGAGAATGAACGGCCCTTCCTGCTGCTGGTGGTCGGCTACCCGGCAGACGATGTTACCGTGCCGGCCATCAACAAAAAACCGCTTGAAGAAATTGCAACATTTGTGTGAGCGATGCGGCAGGGGCAACCGATACGTCAAAACCTCCCTTAAAGCCGTGATGCGCCCGCCCTGGGTGCATTTCAGTGTGTCCGTAGGGGCACGTTGCAACGTACCCCTACACAGACTTGCCCCCAAATTGAAATACACCCGCCGCGCCCCGGTCACTTCCCTGTTACCGTATCTTGTGCTACAATATCGCCATAATCAAAACATTTGTGCTAACCAAACATGACCAAACGACGGACAACCCGGAAAAAATCAAATCCCGCCGGCGGCCTTAGACCCGAAGTGATTGGTCTGGGATTACTGGCGCTGGCCTTGCTAACCCTGCTGAGCCTGATTTCTACCACCAGAGGCACGTTCACCGCAAGCTGGATTGATTTACTGACCCGCCTGCTGGGTTGGGGGCGGTTTATCGTGTGGCTGGTGCTGGGCGTGCTGGGCATCTGGTTTATCCGGCAATTCGGCACCGAAGACCAGGACGAAAAATGGGAAAAACCTGTCGGGGCCGGCCTGCTGTTGCTTGTTCTTGTCATTTTTTTCGATTTTATTTCGCCGGGCGCCGACCCCATCGCCACCGACATCATCGGCGGGGGGGGCATTTTGGGCTGGATATTGCATCAACTGATGGCCGCCGCCCTCGACGAAACCGGCACCTTGATTATCCTCTTCTTTGCCCTGGTGCTGAGTCTTGTTTTGATTAGCGGCCTGTCCGTCAGAGAACTGGCTGTTTTGCTGCGCGACGGGTACTACCGGCTGCAAGACTGGCGGCAGTTCCGGAAACTGCCCATCAACCAGCCCGACCAACTGCCCGGCAGCGAACCGACCTCCAGACCGCTGCTCCGGCGCTGGCTGAAATCCACTCCGGCAGACGACCCGCTGACCATCAATGGCGAAATGACGCCCGCCGCCGGGCAATCGACCGCCATTCAACCCGTCCGTCGGCCGCAACCGCCCTCGGTAGAACAGCAAGTGGCCGCCTACGAAGAAAGCGGCAAAAAACAGTGGCATCTGCCCATCATCTCTGAATTGTTTGAAGTTGGCGGCGAGGTGGAAATCAGCGAAGCGGAAATTCGGCAGCGCGTGCGCGTTATTGAAGACACCCTGGCCGGCTTTGGCGTAGAAGCCAAAGTGAGAGAAATCAATCAGGGGCCGGCCGTTACCCAATTCAGCATTGAACCGGGTTACACCGGCGCCAAAGACGCGCACGGCAACCCGCGCAAAGTGCGGGTTTCAAAAATTGTTAATTTGGCAAATGACCTGGCCCTGGCCCTGGCCGCGTCTCCCATTCGCATCGAAGCGCCTATTCCGGGCCGGCCCTACGTGGGCATCGAAGTCCCGAACATCTCGAAATCAGTGGTGACGCTGCGTAACGCAATGGAAACGCCGACATTTCAGCATAAACACGGCGTGCTGAAAATTGCCCTGGGGCGCAACGTGTCCGGGCAGGCCGTAGTGGTTGACCTGGTTTCGATGCCGCATATGCTCATTGCCGGGGCCACCGGCTCCGGCAAAAGCGTGTGCATCAACGCGGTGGTGGCCTGCCTGCTCTGCACCCACACCCCGGATACCCTTCGGTTTTTGATGATTGACCCCAAAATGGTGGAACTGGTCAATTACAACGGCATTCCGCACTTGCTGGCCCCGGTGGTGGTAGATTTGGAACGGGTGGTGGGCGTGTTAAGCTGGGCCACCAGAGAAATGGACCGGCGCTACAAGGAGCTTTCCAAAGTGGGCGTGCGGAATATCACCGGCTACAACGAGAAGGCCGCCCGCACCGGCGCCGAACAATTGCCCTATATTGTCATCATCATTGATGAATTGGCAGATTTGATGATGATGGCCCCCGACGATGTGGAACGCTCGGTGGCCCGTATCGCCCAAATGGCCCGCGCCGTCGGTATGCACCTGATTTTAGCCACGCAGCGCCCCAGCGTTGATGTAGTGACCGGCCTGATAAAAGCCAACTTCCCGGCCAGAGTGGCCTTTGCCGTGAGCAGCCAGATTGACTCCCGCGTGATTCTGGATACGCCCGGCGCGGAACGACTGCTGGGCAAGGGAGATATGCTTTACATGGCTCCCGATTCCGCCAAACTCAGGCGACTGCAAGGCGTTTTTGTTTCCGATGCGGAACTGGAACGGCTGATTCGGTTTTGGGGCGGGGGACAAGCCCAAATCAGGCCGTCGCTGGGGCCGGTGTCTGACCCCGGCCCGCTGGAGCAGAAAGCCCTGTGGGACAAGTTTGCGCCCAGGCAGACGGCTTCCAAAGGAGACGAAGCCCTGCTGGAAAAGGCCGTCGCCGTGGTCAAAAAACACAATCGGGCCTCCATTTCGTTATTGCAGCGTCGATTGCGCATCGGCTACGCCCGCGCCGCCCGCCTGATTGACGAACTGGAAGCGCAGGGTATCATCGGGCCGGACCAGGGTGGCGGGCAGGCTCGCCCGGTACTGGCGATGGACGATACGCCGGCCGAACCCCCTAAGGCGGATACCACCGAATAAGGTCACAACTTCTCCCTTAATGCAGTTGAGCTATTTTTGCAACGAATTAACGCGAATTTTGCTAATTTTTTGTTGCCCATTCGTATCATTCGTGAAAATTCGTTGCTGATTTTCCCCCATAGCACTTGAAGTGCGTAAGTCCCAAGTTATATAAATAAGTAGGGGCGACTCGCGAGTCGCCCCTACAAAAATGTCATTCAACCCTTAACCGGTTTCTATTCGCCGGATTGCGTTTGAGCGTCAACCACGGCCAGGGCGGCAATATTCACAATCGAGCGGACTTCATCGCCGCGCTGCAAAACGTGTACGGGTTTGCCCATGCCCATCAGCACCGGGCCAATCACTTCCGCATTGCCCAGGCGTTGCATCAGTTTGGTGGCGATATTGGCCGCTTCCAGATTGGGAAAGACCAGCACGTTGGCATCTTTCACTTTGCTGAAGGGATAAAGGCCGTCGACAATTTCCGTCACAAGGGCGGTATCAGCCATCATTTCGCCGTCAATGGCTAAATCAGGGCGGCGTTCTCGCACCAGTTTTACGGCGCGGGCCATTTTTTCTGCAAAGGGGTGGCGGGTGCTGCCGAAGTTGGAGAAGCTGAGCATAGCCACGCGCGGCTCAACGTTGAAATTTTTGGCGGCGTTGGCGGCCAAAACGGCAATCTCGGCCAGGTCTGCGGCAGTGGGGTCAATGTTGACCGTGGCGTCGGCAAAGAAGTAGATTTTATCGCGGACAATGACGATATACATGCCGGCCACTCGATGGACGCCATCGGCCACGCCCACAACCTGCAAGGCCGGGCGAATAATATCGGGATAATCATGATTCGTCCCCGAAACGTAAGCGTCGGCATCGCCTTGTTTAACCATCATCGGGCCGAAATAACTGCGCCGGCGCATAAAGCTGTGGCCCCGGGTTTTGGTAATCCCTTTTCGCTGCAGGGCTTCGACAAAAGCCTGGGCGTATTTTTCGTGATTTTCACTTTGCTCCGGTTTGATAACCATCAGGTCACATTCCAGACCAAGTTCATTGATACGCTGTTTCACAATAGCCGGGTCGCCCAGCAGAATGGGCTTGCCGATGCCTTCGGATTCCACCAGAGCGGCAGCGCGAATGATTTTGGGGTCTTCGCCCTCTCCAAAGACGATGCGTTTGGGGTTGGCTTTGGCCTTGTTCGAAATCATACGCATCAAGGCCCAGCCTTTGCCGAGGCGGGCTTCCAGTTGTTCCCGGTATTCGTCCATGTCAAGGTTTTTGCGGGCCATACCCGTTTCCATTGCGGCTTTGGCGACAGCCGGAGCCACCCACAGCAACACGCGGGAGTCAAAGGGTTTGGGGATGATATAATCCCGGCTAAATTTGAGGCTGGACAGGTTGTAAGCTTTCAGCACTGAATCAGGCACGTCTTCGCGGGTTAAATCGGCCAGAGCGTGGGCGGCGGCCAGCTTCATTTCATCGTTAATCTGGCGGGCGCGGACATCCAAAGCGCCCCGGAAGATGAAGGGAAAACCCAGCACGTTGTTCACCTGATTGGGGTAATCGCTGCGCCCGGTGGCTACAATGGCATCGGGGCGAGCTTCTTTGGCAACTTCGTATTTAATTTCGGGGTCGGGGTTTGCCATGGCAAAGATGATGGGGTCCGGGGCCATTGTTTTGACCATTTCCGCCGAAAGCACATCGGCCACAGACAGGCCCATAAAAACGTCGCTCCCGTTCATGGCATCGGCCAGGGTTTCGGCCTCGGTGTCTTTCAGGAAGCGGGCCTTGTATTCGTTCATACCTGCGGGCCGGCCATTGCGAATAACGCCCCGCGAGTCAACCAGGGTGATATTTTCTCGTTTGGCCCCGGCCAGAATAAACAGTTCGCCGCAAGAAATGGCTGCCGCGCCCGCGCCGTTGATGACAATTTTCAGGTCTGCCATTTTTTTGTCAACCAGTTCGGCGGCGTTCAGCAAGCCGGCGGTGGCAATAATGGCCGTACCGTGCTGGTCATCGTGAAAAACGGGAATATTGAGCATTTCTTTCAATTTGGTTTCAATGTAGAAACATTCGGGCGCTTTGATATCTTCAAGGTTAATGCCCCCAAACGTCGGCGCAATGGCCCGCGTCACGTTGATAATTTCATCGGGGTCTTTTGAGTCAACCTCGATATCGAACACATCAATATCGGCAAAGGTCTTGAACAAAACGCCCTTGCCTTCCATAACCGGCTTGGCGGCCAGCGCCCCCCGGCTGCCCAGGCCCAAAATCGCCGTCCCATTCGAGACCACGGCCACCAGATTCCCTTTGGCGGTGTAGTCGTAGGCCGCGTTTTCGTCTTTATCAATTTCCAGTACCGGCACGGCCACACCGGGCGTGTAGGCCAGCCCCAGGTCCAGCTGGGTGCTGGTTGGTTTGGTAGAGACAACTTCTATTTTGCCGGGTCTGCCCTCAGAGTGATATTGTAGCGCCATTTCTTTGGTAATAGCCATAATAATTCAAGTCCTCCTTGCTAGGTGATTCTTACAACACCGTAAGAAAATGATTTTTTTCACAACTATTATATCACCAAAAATAATTAACGCTATTTGGGGGGGATATTTTGTGGGCGTGCGGGTATCTTCGTGTTGCATATAGTTTGTAGGGGCGACTCGCAAGCCGCCCCTACGCTTCCGCAAATTTGATACAAATGGCGTCCTCCGCAGGGACACGATGCATCGTACCCCTCAGATAAACCGGCAAATTTACCCGTAAAAATCATCATTCAACTCAATACTTGACTGAGTACCAATCCTGTTAAAGCCGGCCTGGGGCGGGCCAAAGCGCGACGCTCTGGCCCGCCCCCTGAAATCCTGAAGACCCAATGAAACTTGTCGCAGATTGTAAAGCAGGATTTTATATATCTGCAAGTTATGGTATCATTATGTCCGTCATCATCGGTTCGACCTCATTCATATCAAGGAAAAATTTATGCGCTATCTGGTAATTTCTGACATACACGCCAATATCGTGGCCTTCGATGCGGTACTTGCCCATGCCGGCGATGCGTTTGATAAAATCTGGTGTCTGGGCGATGTGGTGGGCTACGGGCCGTACCCCAATGAGTGCATTGACCGCCTGAACGAATACGACCATTTATGCATTGCCGGCAATCACGATTGGGCCGCTCTGGACAAGCTGGATGTTGACGAATTTAACGCCAACGCCCGCTTTGCCGTCTTGTGGACGCGCGAGCAATTGAGCGCGCCCCATATCGAATATCTCAGTTCGCTGCCCTTGCATCAATTGCAGGACGATGTTTTTACGATGGTTCACGGCAGCCCGCGCCACCCCATTTGGGAATATATTCTGTATCCGAATGTGGCTCACATCAACTTCCGGCATTTTGATACCCCGTATTGTTTGGTGGGGCACACCCACAATCCGATGGTTTTTCTGGAAGCCGAAACGGTTGACAGCGTGTGCGAAATGGTCGTGCCGGAACTTGATGTTTACACCCAGGCGCTGCAAAACCGCCGGCTCATCATCAATCCGGGCAGTGTGGGCCAGCCCCGCGACGGCGACCCCCGGGCCGCTTACGGCTTGCTGGATACAGCGGCGATGACCTTTGAGATACGGCGGGTTCCATACGATATTGAAGCGGTTCAAGCCCTGATGAAACAACACGATTTTCCGCCCAAGTTGTGGAACCGGCTGGCGTTTGGGTATTGACCTCCCCCCTTAATCCCCCCTCTTTGAGGGGGGAAATATAAATAGGACTTACGCAGTTGCAACATTTTACCCCCCTCAGTCCCTGATGAAGAAACCGCTTCGCGCCCCCCGCTGTCGGGGGAGGAGCCAATTCCCCCCGCTTGAGGGCGCGAAGCGGGGAGGGGGTAAAACACCGTGATTTACCGCAACTGCGTAAGTCCTGATAAATAAAAAAAGGCCGCAAGGAATAATTCCTTGCGGCCTTCAAATTTAAATCTGCGGCGAAGGCCGCCGGTACGGCGCGGCCTTCAGCCAAACATCAATCAAACTAATTGCCCGTGGCAGCGTCTTTGGCGGCCTGGTCAATCTTCCAGCGATAGAAATCTTCACCGCCAACAACGGGTTTGTTGCGGGTGAGCCACGGTTTGTCTACGCGAACAGTGGTGTAGTGGTAGATGGGGGCGTAGGCAGCCATTTCGCCGGCGAACATATCTTCGGCTTCGGCGTACAGTTTAATGCGTTCTGCCGGGTCGGTAGCCATAGCGGCGGCGGTGGTCAGTTCGTCAAATTTATCCGGGCCGGTAGTGTCGGAGCAGTTGGCGTCGGTACAGTTACGGCGCAGGCGGTTGGAACCTTCTTGCGAATTGAACACTTCGTGGATCCAGTTGTTTTCGTCGGCGTAGTCAGCGCACCAGCCCAGGCGGTAGATGCTGAACATGTCTTCAACGGGGGTATCGTTGTTGATGGTTTTCAGGTAAACTTTCCATTCCTGATTTTCCACGCGGACATCAACGCCCAGGTTGTCTTTCCACATCTGCTGAATGGCGGCGGCAATGCGGGCGTGGCCTTCGGAGGTGTTGTGGCCGAGGACAATGTCGTAGGTGCTGTTGAAGTCATCAATGGTCATGCCTTTTTCATCCAGGAAGTCCTGGAGGGAGGCTTTCGCCAACTCAACATCGGTGCCCTGGCCCAGGGTGCCGGGGGCGGGAGCGCCGAAGATGCCGGGAGGCGCAAAGGTGCTGGCCGGAAGCTGGCCGCCTTTGGTTACATTGTCAATCAGGCTCTGGCGGTCAATAGCTGCGCTGAAGGCGCGGCGGACGCGCACATCGTCAAACGGCGGTTTGGTCCAGGTAAAGCCATAGTAGTAAGTACAGGGGACCGGGCCGTTCACAAATTCCGCGCTCAAGACCGGGTCGGCTTTTACGCGGTCAACTTCGGGCAGGGGCACGCCGGCGGTATCAAGTTCGTTGTTTTCGTACAGGGCAAAGGCGGTGGATGATTCAGTAATCATCACCGCGTCAATGACTTCAATCTGAACCTGGTCAGCTTCAATGAAGAGGGGGTTCTTAACCAGTTTCATGCTGCCGCCGTGGATCCATTCGGCCAGGCCATAAGGGCCGTTGGTCACAATCAGGCCGGCTTCGGTCCATTTGTCGCTGCCCCATTCTTCGATGGCCCACTGCGGTTGGGGTTTAAGCACCCACAAACCGGCAATGGAGGGAAAGTAAGCAGCCGGGCGTTCCAGAGTAAATTTGACGGTCCAGTCGTCTACCGCTTCCACACCCAGGTCGTCCATCGTCAATTCGGTGGGGTTGCCGTCGGCGTCTTCGCCGCTGTTCAGCTCAAGCGCGTTTTTGATAATGTAGGTGACGTAGGCGTAGTCAGAGGCGGTCTCGGGGTTGATGGTTCGTTTGGCGCCGTAAACAACGTCATTGGCATTCACAAAACGGGGGTTGCCGTCGGCGTCAACTTCCTGCGTAAATTCGCCGCTGAGGGGGTCGTATTTTACCCAGGCAATATCATTGCGCAGGTTGAAGGTCCATTCCAGACCATCATCAGAAACCGACCAGTCAGTGGCCAGGTAAGGCAAAACAGAGCCGTCATTCGGGTCTGTGCGGGTCAGGCCGACGAAGATGTTCTCCGACACGTCAACCGAGGTGGTGTCGCTGGCCAGAGCCGGGTCGAGGGTGGGGGGTTCGGTGCCCAGGTTCCAGTTAAGAGTGACTTTACCGGCCCAGGGGTCGTTGTTCACTTCAACGATTTTTTCAACTTCTTTGGTAACCACCACTTCTTTTTCAACCGTTTCCACGACGGTGATGGTTTCACCCTGCACTACTTTTTCCACCACAACGGTTTCTACCACGGTGATGGTTTCGGGCGTGGGTGCAGCGCCGCACTGGGCGGCAATAACAGCCAGCATAGCAATTACTAATACCAACAATACAGTTTTCCTGGAAAACATATGTTTTCTCCTCCATAAGAATTGAATAAATTGGTGCCTGCAAGTTACAGGCGTTAGTTATTTCTTCCTAACTAACCAAACGAGCAAAGTATATTTTTTGTCTACCACCCCCTTTCAATGTCATTCCAAATCGCAACTATTCACCCCCCTTAGTCTCCCCTCTTGCAAGGGGGAGAATTTTACTTCCCCCCTTCAAGGGGGGGATTGAGGGGGGGTAAAACAGCGGGTAGTGGCCAGAATTGACTGATGGACGAAAACCCCCTCCCCAACCCTCCCCCTTTAAAGAGGGGAGGGAGCAAAATTCCCTCTCCCCTTGGGGGAGAGGGGGAAAGACAATTTGTCCCATCAGTCAAAAATTACCACC
>JAJRUC010000333.1 GCA_024278015.1 Chloroflexota bacterium | reverse complement strand
TCATCGGCGGCATCATCAGCGGACAGCGCGACGCATACAACTACCTGCCCGCCTCCGCCGATGCATTTTTGCGCCCTGAAGAATTGAAACGGGCGATGGAAGCCGTCGGGCTGAAAAATGTGCGCTATCGCACGTTGATGTTCGGTACGGTGGCGCTGCACACGGGGGAAAAATGAACGCGCACGATTTCGCCAAAGCCGATGAGCGCGGCGTGCCCAGTTTGGTCTGGCGCGCCGGGCAGGAACGGCGGCTCGACATGATTCGCCGGGCGGCGGACGGTCGTCTCGACGGCGGGCGGGTGCTGGTGGATGGCTGCGGCATCGGCATGTACAATCGCGCCCTGCTGAAATTCACTCCGCACGTTTTCGGGCTGGATGTGGAAGCCGGGCGGGTGCGCCGGGCGGCGGCACACGCGCCCCGTCTCGCCGTTGCAGTGGGGGAGTTTTTGCCTTACGCCGACGCTCAATTCGATGTGGTTTTGAGCCATGAGGTCATCGAACACGTGCAGAATGACCGGCGCTATGCCGCCGAAATGGTGCGGGTGCTGAAACCGGGCGGACGGGCCGTCATCTTTTGCCCCAATCGCTGGTATCCCTTTGAGACGCACGGGCATTACCGGCGCGGCGAATATCATTTCGGCAACACCCCGCTCATCAACTACCTGCCCGATGTCTGGCGCAACAAACTCGCGCCGCACGTGCGGGCCTACACCGCGCGCGGCTTGCGGCGGCTCTTCCACGGCTTGCCCGTGCGGGTGATTTCGCACCGGCAGATTTATCCCGGCTACGATAATGTAATCCACCGTGCGCCCGCGCTTGGCGCGTTTATTCGGCGGACAACCTGGTTTCTGGAGAAGACACCCTTGCAAAAGCTGGGGCTTTCGCATTGGCTGGTGCTGGAGAAAAGCTAAACCATCGGGCAATTGTCGGATAACCGTAGCCTGAAATTGCCGCTGACACTTGCCCCAAAACTGTCTTTCTGATACTATTTCACGATGAATTATGAATTATGAATTATGAATTATGAATTATGAATCACAGGATTGTGTATGCAGTCAAGTCGAAAAGTAATGATAACCCGCCGCCGGCGGAAACGAATAAAAGCATTTCGCCCCAAATATCTGGCTTTCACCGGCTGGCTTTCGGCTGGAGCGCTGGTCAGTCTGCTGGCCGTGGCCGGGGCGATTGTGGCCGCCGTCTTCAGCGCGGTTTTTTCCGTGTACGTCAGCTTCGCCGCCGAACTGCCGGACCCGACCGCTATTGAGACCGAGCAGGAAAATTTTGAAACCACCAAACTGTACGACCGCACCGGCCAGGTGTTGCTGTACGAGCTGTTCGACCCCCGTTTGGGCGACCGGGCCTACGTGACCATCGACCAGATTCCGCAGGTATGCCGCGATGCAGTGGTAGTGCTGGAGGATAAAACCTTCTATTCCAACCTTGGTTTTGACGTGCAGGGCCTGGGCCGCGCTTTTGTCAGTAATTTGCAGGGCGGGCAGGTGCAGGGCGGCAGTTCGATTACCCAGCAGCTCATCAAAAACATCATCATTGAAGAGCAGGAACGGTACGTAAAATCGTACACCCGCAAACTCAAGGAACTCATTCTATCCACCGAAATTACCCGCCGGTATGAAAAAGACCAGATTCTGGAATGGTATTTTAACACCAACCATTACGGCAACCTGGCTTACGGCATTGAGGCGGCGGCCCAGGTTTACTTTCACAAAACCGTCAGCGATTTGAGCCTGGCCGAGTGCGCCATGCTGGTTCCCATTCCCCAGTTTCCGGCCCTGAACCCGCTGGATGATTATGAGCAGGCCAAAAAGCGACAGGGCATTGCCTTGAACCGGATGGTGGAAGAGGCGGTCATCGCCCCGGCAGAAGCCGAAGCCGCCTTTGCCGAAAAACTGGACATCAAACCCATTCAGGAACGTTTCGATATTCTGGCCCCCCACTTTTCCATTTACGCCCGCGACGAACTGCTGACCATGTTCGACCCGCGCGTCATCTATCGGGGCGGGTTGAAGGTTTACACCACCCTCGATTTTGACCTGAACACTGAAGCCCAAAAAATAGCCGCCAAACAGGTGCAAGTTTTGCAGGAAGGGGGGCACAACGCCGGCAACGCCTGCGTGGTGTCCATCAAGCCCAAAACCGGCGAAATTCTGGCGATGGTCGGCAGCGTCGATTACTGGGATATTGAGAACGACGGCAACGTGAATGTTTGCACCGCCAACCCCGGCCGGCAGCCCGGTTCATCGTTTAAGCCGTTTAATTATATGACCGCCCTGCAAAACGGCGTAGCCACCGCCGCCACCATGATTATGGATGTCCGCCAGGCGTTTCCCGACGACCCCAACCCGCCTTACGTGCCCGAAAACTACGACCTGCGCTACCACGGCCCGGTTCGATTACGCAACGCCTTTGCCCGCAGCTACAACATTCCCGCCGTGTGGGTGATGCAAAAATCCGGGGTGAAGAACGTCATTCGCAACGCCCACAAAATGGGCATCACCACCCTGGACGAAGACTACTACGGCCTGGCCCTGACTTTGGGCGGCGGCGAAGTGAAGCCGCTTGATATGGCTTACGCCTTCAGCGTGTTTTCCAATAACGGCACAATGGCCGGCAAACGCATCCCGGTGGAAGAGGTGCGGCCCGGATACCGCAAACTCAACCCCGTTTCGATTTTGCGCGTGGAAGACACGGACGGCAAGGTGCTGTACGAATACACAGAGCCGGACACCGAACAGATTATCGACCCGGCCCTGGCTTATTTGATGACCAGCATCCTGACCGACGATGTGGCCCGCGCGCCCGCCTTTGGGGCGCGCAGCGACCTGACTCTGGATGACCGCATTGTGGCCGCCAAAACCGGCACCACCAACAACTTCCGCGATAACTGGACGCTGGGCTACACCCCGCAACTGGCAACCGCCGTGTGGGTGGGCAACAACAACAACGAGCCGATGGAAGACGTGACCGGTCTTTCCGGGGCGGCCCCCATCTGGAATCAGGTTATGACTTACTATCACCGCGACCTGCCGGAAGAGACATGGCTGCGCCCGCCCGGCCTGGTTGAGGTGGCCGTCGATGCCGTTTCCGGCCTGCTGCCCACCGAAAACAGCGTCGGCCCGGTTTACGAACTTTTTCTGGAATGCACAGAACCTACAGAAACCGATAACGTCCATCAGGTTTTTGCCGTCAATACAGAAAACGGCAAACTGGCCGTGGCCGGCTGCACCCCGCCCGACCTCATTGAAGAGCGCGTGTACGAGGTTTATCCGCCTATGGCCAGAGACTGGGTGAAGGGGCAGGAGATTCCCCAGCCGCCCCACGAATACGACAACAATTGCTCCGGCAGTATTGCCACCGGCCCGGTGGCGATAACCTTCCCCCGCCAGTTTGAGTACATTCATGGCGGGGTGGTCATCACCGGCAACGCCCGGCTCGACGGCTTTCAGCTTTACCGGCTGGAATACGGCCCCGGCCTGAACCCGCAGGCGTGGAATCAACTTGGCGGCGACCATAATTCGCCGGTGGATAACGGCCCTATGGAATTTTGGGACACGTCCGGTTTGGAAGAAGGTTTGTACACCCTGCAATTAACGGTGCTTCGCGGCGACAACAGCTTTGAGCGCTACGCCACCCAGGTAACGGTAGACAGCACCCCCCCCCAGGCCGATATTCTGAACCCGGAAGACGGGCGGGTGTATGTGCTGGAAGACGACGAATACATCAACTTCCAGGTGGACGCCGACGATAATTTTGCCATGGACCGGGTGGAATATTTTATTGACAACCGGAAAATCGGCCAATCGACGGTGGCCCCCTACAACCTGCGCTGGTCGCTGGTGATGTCTGATGTAACGCTGACCGGCCCGCTGGTTGTGACGCAAACCAACCCGTTGCTCAACCCCGACGGCGCGCCGGTCATCGGCCCGGACGGCCTGCCCGCGCCCGGCGAAGTCATCACTCTGACCGAAGTGGTCTCCATCACCCGGCCCTTCACCCCGGAAGAACTGGCGGCCTCGCCCGATATTACCCAAACAGAGAAGGTCATCGGCTACACCCAAATTTTTTCCGGCGGCATGCAGATTATTTCCACCACCACCGCCTACACCGAAAATCACGTCATCTACGCCGTAGCCTACGATGTCGCCGGCAACAAGCTGAAACTGGAGCCGCTTTCAATCTCGATTGTGCATAAAGAGAAAAAAGAAGATGCGGAACAGAGCCGCGTTTTGAACAACGAACCATACGCCGCCGTTTTGCTCCGCAACTGGCGCAAACTGGTGGGTTAGGGTAAATTCGAACTTCTCCCCCCTTAAGCCCTGATGAAGAAACCGCTTCGCGCCCTCAAAGAGGGGGAGACATACCTCTTCCTTTGAGGGGGAGGGGGTGAAGAATAAGGAAAAACACCATGCGTATTTTACTGACCAACGACGACGGCATCGATTCCCCCGTCATCCCCCAAATGAAAACCGCCCTCAGCGCCGTGGCCGAAACCACCATCTTCGCCCCGGACCACAACTGGTCAGCCTCCGGGCATCCCAAAACCATGCACAAAATGCTCCGCGCCGACCCCGTCGAATGGGAAGACGGCAGCATCGCCTACAAATCAAGCGGCGCCCCGCCCGATTGCGTGGCTTTGGCGATGATGGGCGTGCTTGATTCCCCGCCCGATCTGGTGGTGTCGGGCATTAATCTGGGGCCAAACATGGGCTACGACCTGTTTTATTCGGGTACGGTGGCCGCCGCCGTAGAGGGCGTTATCTGCGGCTTGCCGGCCATTGCCCTCTCTCGCGTCGCTCCCTTCGCTGACGATTTTTCGATGCAGGCCCAATTTGCCGCCAAACTCTCGAAAATGGTGCTGGAACACGGCCTGCCCGCCGGAATATTCCTGAACGTCAATTTCCCCTCCGTAGCCTGGGCAGATGTAGCCGGCCTGCGCATTACCCGCCTGGGCCGGCGGGTGTATCTGGATGAACTGGTGTGCCGCGAAGACCCGCGCGGGCGGTCTTATTACTGGATTGGCGGCGCGCCCCCCACCGGCGTGCCCGATGCCGGCACCGATATTTGGGCCGTTGAAAACAACTTCATTTCCATCACGCCCGTTTCGCTGGATATTACGGCCCATCGCATGATGGACGAACTGAAACGCCGGCGCCTTGAAGACCTGTGGCAAAAAGGATAACGCCATGAGCCATCCATACGGCCAATCATTTAAGCCGATAAAACACCCCGGCGGCTGGATAACCTTGGGGGCGACCTTGTTCTTTTTGGCCGGCGGAAGTTGGGCCGTGGCCCAAATGCGGGGCCGGCCCGTTTCGGCGGGGCTGTTTTGGCCGGCGATGGCCGCTTTGGCCGCGTATGGCCTGACGCTGGGGGGGGGGTATCGGGCGCTGGCATTGTTTCGATTGCGTTATTTTATCACCCGCAACGGGCTGGAGGTTGACTGGGGGGCCGCTGTCCGGCGCATCCCCCTGCCGGCTATCACCGCCATCGTCCCCGCCGAAGAAATCGATTTGCCCCCGCGACGCATTTTTGGCCTGCTGCTGCCCGTCTGGTGGCCGGGCCGGTGGCGCGGGGCGCAATATTGGGCCACTGCTCCCCTTAACCAGGCGGTGGCCGTGCAAACCGAAACGCAAACCTTTGTCCTTTCGCCGGCTGACCGGGCCGCCTTCATTAACGCCTGGCAGGTGCGGGTTCCGCTGGGGCCGACGCAAGACTGGGCGCAAGGAATTACCCGGCGCGGCTGGGGAGGCTATCCCCTGTGGCAAGACCGCGTCATTATGCGCCTGGGGCTGGGCGCAATTTCGCTGGCGGCCATCCTCGTCGGGGCCGTAATGACGGCTTATCCTGCCTGGCCGGCCGCAATTCCCATCCGCTTTAACGCCCTGGGGCAGGCGGTGTCCATCGCCAACCGGCAATATTTGCTGGGGGTGGCCCTGAGCGGCCCGCTCATTTTGTTGTTGAATTTGGGTCTGGGTATTATTTTGTACAAAAAAGACCGGATGCTGACCGCGCTGTTGTGGTTTATGGCCGCTGTGGTGCAAATTGGCCTGTGGGTGGGCATTCGATTGGCGCTTGGCTGAGTAGCGAACAATGCATAGTGATAGTGAAAAATGTAAAACTTCGGAGGCGCATAATTACCAATCTCCACGGGCCATTTGCTTTTTTTGTGCTGGCGATTGCCGTTTTTGCGGCCGGTTGCGCCCCGCAACCCGCGCCACCGTCGCCGTCGCGCCTGTACGTGTTCGATGTGAGCGGCCTGCATCTTGACCATTTTACCCTGTGCGGCGGCCCCTGTTCACCCGATACCCCGCCCCCCGCCGGCAAATCGCACGCCGATTTGCTGCGCGATTACGATACCCTCATCTTTTTGAGCAGCCTGCAAGGCATTGTCAATCGGGAACAACCCCGGCTGTACCTCATCCACCATCCCACCGACCAGTTTTGGCTGGACACCTATCAAACGCCGAACCAACCCTATGGCTGGCTGGCCCGGACCGAAATTATCACCCTGCCCACATTTGAAGCGGTGCTGGATACCTTTGCCGCCGATGTTGACGGCCTGGTTGAATGGGAGGCCGACGTTCCGGCCACGCTCAACGTAGCCACCACCATCGCCGGGGTGGAAGGCTGGCCGATTGCGCGGCGCGGCAGCGAGATTGCGCCGGTTTTGACCGCCCGCTGGCCG
>JAJRUC010000332.1 GCA_024278015.1 Chloroflexota bacterium | reverse complement strand
TAAAGCCGCACTCCCCGCCGATAATTTCGTCAAAGCGCTGAAACACGTTCAGGCTGTACAGGGCCATGCGGGCGGTCAGTTCATTGGAATAGTGCTGCCGGATAACGGCCGATGATTTGCCGGTAGAGCCGTTACCCACGCCGGCCATTTCGATGACGGCCACTTTCAGACCGCGTTTTGCCAGTTGAAGGGCGGCGCTGCACCCCATAATACCCGCGCCAATGATGACGACATCGAATGTGTGTGACATATTTTTCTCCTTTGAAAACAGGTTTCGGGTTTCAAGTTTCCGGTTTCGGGGTTGCGCGGTCAGTTTTACGGTTGACGACCACCTGGCGTTGTTACGTCAAAAACCGGCTTTCCAGAAAATCGGCCAGGCCGGCAGCGTCATTCAGACCAAATTGCGGCACGTTGAGGGCAATATCCGCATCTGTAACCAGCGCCAGCAGCTCATCCGCCGCGCAAATGGGGGTTGTCCCCCGCGCCGAGCGCACAATTTCAACTTTGGGCCGGGCAGAACGTTTGTAGCCTTCGGTCAGAATGAGGTCAACGTCGGTAATGGCGGCGGCAATATCATCCAGCGAGCGGGGGGCGGTCAATGTTTGGATGGAAGCGATTTTGTCGGGAGCGGCAATGACCACGTGGTCGCTGCCCGCCTGGGCGTGTCGCCAGGTATCCTTGCCCGGTTTGTCGATGTCGATACCGGGGTGGCTGTGATGTTTGACGGTGGCAATCCGGTAGCCTTTTCGCTTCAGTTGCGGGATGAGTTTTTCCAGCAGGGTGGTTTTGCCGGAGCCGGAACGCCCCACAACACAAACAACGGGGGGTGGCAATTTTCGGGGCATTGGTTTCCTCTTGCCTAAAACAAAGGGGATGCAATGCACATCCCCTTGCGAATTTTGGTAATTGGGGCGGGCAGCTAATGGCCCAGATAGGCGCTTTGCACCATTTCATTCGATTGCAAGGCTACGGCGCTGTCAGACAGAACGATTTCGCCGGTTTGGATGACGTACCCCCGGTGCGCCGTTTGCAGGGCCATCAGCGCGTTTTGCTCTACCAGCAGGATGGTGGTGCCGGTTTTGTTAATATCGACGATAGTTTGGAAGATGCTGTCAACCAGAATGGGGGCCAGTCCCATCGAAGGCTCATCGAGCAGCAACAATTTGGGGCGGGCCATCAGGGCGCGAGCCATAGCCAGCATTTGCTGTTCGCCCCCGCTGAGGGTGCCGGCCACCTGATTTTGGCGTTCTTTCAGGCGGGGAAACAGGGCGAAGCCTTTTTCAATATCTTCGTTGATGCCCTCTTTGTCGGTGCGGACAAAAGCCCCCATTTCCAGGTTTTCCCTGACCGTCAATCTGGCAAAAACGCCCCGTCCTTCAGGAACCTGCGAAATTCCCAGACCGACCACCTGATGGGCGGGGTATTCCGTCAGGTTTTTGCCTTCAAATTTCACTGAACCCCGTTTGGGGTGCAGAATACCGCTGATGGTGCGCAGGGTGCTGCTTTTTCCGGCCCCGTTTGCGCCAATCAGGGTCACAATTTCCCCTTCATCAACGGTTAAGGAAATGCCTTTCAGGGCATGGATATTGCCGTAATAGCTGTGTACATTTTCAAGTTCCAGCATTGCCATAGTGCTATCTCCAGATTTAGTGAGTCAATCAGGCCGGTTTGGCCAGGCCGGCGGCGCCGGTTCCCAGGTAAGCTTCGATGACGCGCGGGTTTCTCCGAATTTCTTCCGGGTTGCCCTCTGCGATTTTTGCGCCGTAATCAAGCACGGTAATCCAGTCTGAAATGCCCATCACCACGCGCATATCGTGTTCAATGAGCAAAATGGTGATGCCCAATTCATCTCGAATCATCTTGATGAAGTCGGTCATTTCGGCGGTTTCATTGGGGTTCATGCCGGCGGTCGGTTCATCCAAAAGCAAAAGTTTGGGCCGGCTGGCTAACGCGCGGGCAATTTCCAGGCGGCGCTGCGCCCCGTAGGGTAAATTTTTTGCCAGATGGTCTCCCATGCCGCGCAAGCTCACAAAGCGCAACATACGACGGGCCTCTTTGTGAGCGTATTCTTCTTCCCGGCGGGTGCCCGGGGTGTTGAAGATAGCGCCCAGCCAGTGTGATTTGAGCTGCGGTTCCTGGCCCACCAAAATATTTTCGATGGCGGTCATGTTGGCAAACAGCCGGATATTCTGATAGGTTCTGGAAATTCCCTGACGGGTAATGTGGTCGGCGGGGATGCCGCGAATATGTTCTCCCCGAAAGATAATATCGCCTTCTTCCGGGGTATAAAAGCCGGTGATGCAGTTAAAGAAGGTGGTTTTACCGGCTCCGTTTGGGCCGATGACGCTGAAGATAGATTGTTCGGCAATCTCCACGCTGACATCATTAACCGCAACCAGGCCGCCAAAGCGTTTTGTTACGTGTTTTGCTGATAAAATAGTCATGGATGTCTCCTACGCCGCCTCTGAAGCGGGGTGGGCTTCAACTTCTTCTGATTCAAACTCATGCAATTCACGCTTTTGGGCTGCGGCCGGCCAGAAGCCTTCGGGTTTAAAGAGCATCATCCCTACCAGTAACGCGCCAAATATCAACATTCTGAATTCAGAAAATTCCCGCAACAATTCCGGTAAACCAACCAGGGCCACGGCCCCAATTACCACGCCGGGCAAACTGCCGATGCCGCCCACAATAATCAACGACAACACGTTAATGGAAACGAGCAGATTGAAGCTGGCAGGATAGATAGACCCCAGTTTGGCGGCAAAAATTGCCCCGGCAAACCCGGAAAAAGCGGCGCCGGTGGCAAAAGCCAACAACTTGGTTTTGATGAGGTTAATGCCCATCGCTTCGGCCACGTCTTCATCTTCACGCATAGCCATCCAGCTTCGGCCCGCCCGTGAATCGCGCATTCGCCAGGAGACGTAGGCGGCCAACAAGGCCGCCGCTACCACCAGATAGTACAGTTGCTGGGACGAGACCAGTTCATAGCCGAAAACAACCGGCTTGGCGATGCCCAAAATACCCTGCGCCCCGCCGATTTTCGGCTGCAAAAAGTTGGAGAGGGCCAGTACGCGAATAATTTCGCCAAAGCCGAGCGTTACAATCGCCAGATAATCGCCGCGCATACGCAACACCGGCACGCCCAAAATAATACCCCACAACACGGCTACCCCAATGGAAATAGGCAAGGCCGCCCAAAACGAAAGCCCCGTGTTCACCAGTTCGGTGGTTTGGCCCATTTGATTAGAGGTAAGCAAGGCCATGGTGTATGCTCCAATGGCAAAAAAGGCCACGTAGCCCAAATCCAGCAGCCCGGCAAACCCAACCACAATGTTCAAACCGAAGCCCATCAAGGTGTAAATAGCCACCGTCACCACAATTTCAGACAGATAAGACCCGAAAATGTTGGGCAACAGCAATATGACAAGCAGCGAAACAATCCAGACTGCAATTTTAATTTCTTTGGGCGTTTGCGTTTGCGCGGCCCCCGATTGCTCTTTGGCGGCGACAATTTGTTTTCGCCAGGCAGAGAAGGCAGAGACAAGGATCGTCAGCACAAAGATGATGGCCGCTCCTGAAACAGACAGACCCTTTTTGGCGAAGAATATTTTAAGCAATGCTCCGGAGGCTCTTTTGTTGCCCAGCAAAGCGAAGATGTTTTCAACCACATCGCTGAGCAACTGTGCCAGCGTGCCGATGGCTATGACCGCCACCACCCCGGCAATGACCGCCCGGCGGATATTGGGGGGCAGCATGTACACCATCGCCCCTGTCAAGCTGCTGACAACCGCCCAGCCGGTTAACGGCAGCAACCCGGCGGTGAACGGTTCTTTGCCGAAGGTAAGTACTTTGATTAATGCGGGTGAGGCGTTTACGAACACGGCCTGTAAATTCAAGGGGGCTGTCAGCAGCACCAGAATAATCAGGCAGGCAATGCCGATGGCGCCGCTCATAACACCCCCCCCAACAGCGTAAAACCAGTTCCGGCGGCTGGTTCGGCGCGCAGTTAAATAGCCGAACAAAAATGTGGTGATAATCACAAAGGCAAAACTAAGCGACATGGTTTTGCTGATAACATCTCTGGTGACAAAGTTGGAAACCAGGCCCACCAGCGACAGGTAGAGCAGGGTAAACCCACCCAGTCCGCCTAATTTGAATACGGATTTAACATCAAAGGTTTGCGCTTTCATATAACTATCGCTCCCTTACGCTTTCTTGTCGGACAGGTTTTGTCCCATAATGCCGGACGGGCGGAAGATTAACACCAGCACCAACATCGTAAAGGCAATAACATCTTTTAACTGATAGGCGGCGGGTACACCCAACCCTTCCAGAAAGAGACTGGGGCCGACGGATTCGAAGATGCCGAGGAAAAGACCGCCGACCATCGCCCCCGGAATATTGCCGATGCCCCCCAACACGGCGGCGGTAAACGCCTTGATACCGGGGATGAAGCCCATAATAAAGTCTACCTGTTTAAAGAGCAGGCCGTACAACACCCCGGCGGCGCCGGCCATCGCCGCGCCGGTGGCAAAGGTAATGACAATCACGCGGTCAACATCAATGCCCATGAGCATCGCCACGTCTTTATCTTCGGCCACGGCGCGCATCGCTTTGCCGGTTTTGGTCTTTTGCACAAAATAATACAGGCCCACCATCAAAATAACGGCGGCCACAAAGACCACCACCTGCGTCTTCAAAATGGGAATGCCGAAAACCATCCACTTGCCGGTTAAAATGGCTACATCCGGGTAGACCTTTTTGCCGGAGCCGTACAATCCCCGAAAGGTGTATTGCAAAAAATAAGACGCGCCGATAGCCGTAATCAGGGGCACTAATCGGGGGGCGCGTCTCAGGGGGCGATAGGCAATCCGCTCCAGCAAAACGGCTACAATGGTTGATGTCACCATTGAAACCAGCATAACCACCCCCAGGGCAAGGACCGGATTCTGGTCCATAAAGCCGGAATCGGAGAACGAAGCCGCCACAAAGTAGGCGGTAAATGCCCCCGACATAAATACTTCACCGTGGGCAAAGTTAATCATAAACAGAACGCCGTAAACCAGGGTGTATCCCAGGGCTATCAGGGCATAGATTCCCCCCTGGGCCAGGCCAAAAATAAAGAAATCCCGCCAGGTTTCGGCAGAATATTTGCCCATACACTGTATTGTGCCGACATCGGTGCTGGTGGTGCAACGGACAAAGAACTGCCCCCAGCCTTCGCCGTCTACCCTGCCGGATGTCAGCCCGGCTATTGACCCCCACAGCACCAGCACAATAACAACGACTCTAATTAGCCACAGCAGGCTATCGACAATGGACAGGTTTTTAAGATTAAGCCGCATAACTCCCTACGCTCCTCCTGAATGTTGTACAGACAATTATGTTGATTGTTGTTGTGGGCAATCAATTATCCTGCGGACATATATAGCAGATCTTTCCTTATTTTGAGGATAGCACAGTATAGCATAGGCTGACCAATGCGTCAATTGAAATTAATGCAACTACCACGGCTGTTGCAACTACTCAGCCGCGAAATTATTTTGAAACGTCCCGGTCATACCATTTGGCCGCAAGCTGAGACAAGCGTCCGTCCTGACGGGCATCGGCCAGTATGGCGTTTATCTCTACGCGCAAACGCTCCGCCGGCAAGCCGCTCCGGTCAAAGGCGGCGCCAATACCGACGGGGTACAAATCGGTGGCGATGAGCAGCAGCGGCAATTCTGTCCGGGCGGCCTCAAGCATATATTGGGAATGGAAAACCGCATCCAGCGGCGGCGATGCGGCGGTTAAATCTTGCAGGGCCTTGCCGTCGTGTCGATACGGAACCACGGTTATGTCCGGCGGAAAATCGGCGGCCATAAACTGCCCCTGCCGGGAAACAGCCCGCCCGGAAATCAGGTCGAAGTAGATTGTATCAGCCGGAACGCCAACCGTCTTGCCCGCCAAAGCCGGTACAGTTTGCGGAGCCTGGTCGGTGCGATTAACGGCAATGGCCCCCCGGTCAAGGGCATACGGGTCCGAGAATAATAACACCTGCGCGGCTTCATCAGTTACGGGCAGCCAGGCCAGCGCCACATCCCACTCGTTTTGCCAGTTGCCCGCCTGAATGAGGCGGGGGTCGGCCTCCGACATCTCCAGCCCCACCCCCAGGGCATCGGCCAGCAAGTAGGCCACATCAACTTCGTAGCCGTCCAGCGCGCCGAACACATTCCGAAACAGCGGCGGCGAAAACGCGGCCTCCGGCCATACCCGCACGGCTACCTTCAAGTATCCACGCGCCTGCACGGCAGCAAGCAAGTCGCGCGCTTCCGGACCGGCGGAAAGCTGCGTTCCGGCGGGCAAAGGCGTTTCGTGGGGAGGAACGGGGTCAACAACAGGAGAGGCCACGGGCCGTATCCCGGATGAACACTGCGCGGCCACAATGAGTACACCCAGCCATATCGCCCCCGCTTGCCACTTTCTAAAAAACAGCACGGTCTGCCTCCATCAAGAATGTACAGGACTCACGCGGTTCAGCGATCAGGTTAAAAATCAGCCGCGAATTTTCACAAATTACACGAATTATGACTGAAAAATCAGTGCCGCTGCCTTTGCGATGGTTATACCGCAGAGTGTACGATGTACTGTTTCCAAACGTCAACACGCCCTGGTGAAATTTGTGTTAATGTGCGGCTAAAATCTTTCAACTGCGCAAGTACCATGATTACAATTTTACCGTATCATGGTTCAAACGCGAAAAAGAAGCCGCCGGCAAAACGATGGCGGGGATTCTACGCCCTGTTTCCTTTGCAACGCCCGCTCCACCTGCGCATCCGTCCGTAAAAAACCGGGGGTTGACGATTTTAAAATTTTATGTATAATAGCTATTAAGTACTAATAGTCTATAAGTACCACGCACGAGGCCAGACGATGAATATTATACGGAAATTGATTAAAAAAAGTCCCCCTTCCACCGGCAGCAAAAATATCGCCAAAAAACGGTTGCAAATGACGCTGGCCGTTGAGCGCACCCGATATCCGTCACGCGCCTGACCGCTGCAACGCATCCTTGCGCCAATCCTCTGGTTACGGCTATCAAGTCGAATGCATGTTTCCGGCAATAAATTGCGGGGAATTAAAGCCTCGCCGCATCAAACCGCCCGTTTCGGCGGTTTTTTCTTTTTGCAACAATCACTCCCCGCGCATTTAAATACGTTTCCCTTCAGAACCTGTCCGGAAATTATACTCAACCGCGTCATAAAATAACAGTAACTACTCACCCCCCTCTGATGAAGCAACCGCTTCGCGTAGCTCCCCCCTCGTGAGGGGGGAGAATGTAACACTTCCCCCCGTCAACGGGGGGATTGAGGGGGGCAAAAAATGGCAAAGCCGCTCTAATTGGTAACTTTATCTCTGATGCCTGAGTAGTTACTGTTATTTTATGACGCGGTTGAGTATATATCATTTTCAGGTTACAGATTCGATGGTCATTTGCCAT
>JAJRUC010000331.1 GCA_024278015.1 Chloroflexota bacterium | reverse complement strand
CAACAAAGCAGAGCTTTGTGACTCCCGCAGACGTATCGGCGCCGGAAGCGGAAATCGACGCGCCGGTGTATCAGTTGTACAGGTTGGAGGGGATGGAGCAACAAAGCAGAGCTTTGTGACTCCCGCAGACGTATCGGCGCCGGAAGCGGAAATCGACGCGCTGGTGTATCGCTGCCGCAGGGAGGTTGACGGAAGAAGAAATCGCCATCGTGGAGGGGGCGGTGAAATAATGCCGGAGCAACAAAGCAGAGCTTTGTGACTCCTCCCGCAGGCCCGGCGTTGGGTGCGGAACCCGTCACGCCGGTTAACAACGCGCCCGGCGTAGCTCAAGCCCGCGCCCGGTTTTGCCAAAAGCGGGCTTTTTGTGTATGATACCGTCCGTCTTTCGGCGACGTAGCTCAGTGGCAGAGCAAGGGACTCATAAACCCTGGGTCGGTGGTTCAAATCCACCCGTCGCCACACCACAAAACCCGCAAATATCGCGGGTTTTTTTGCTGCGGGCTGTTTGTTTTGTGCGAAGGCGACTATGTCCGGGGTTTCACCCGGATATCGCTTTGATTTTCCGGGTAGCGGCCTCGAACATCGGCGTAAAAGTGACGGATTATCTCGAAATCGGCCTCGATGTCTCCGGTGGGCACGATTGACGGGCCGATGCCTATCACCTTGCGCCCGTAATCTACATAGCAAAAGGCAATGGGCACGCCCGCTGCAACAGCAATGTGATAGAAGCCGGTCTTCCAGTGCGTTGTTTTTTTCCGGGTCCCCATCGGGGTAATCGCCAGACGCAACGTATCAGACTGCTCAAAAAAACAGACCATCTGGGCCGTAAAGTTGGTTCGCTTGCGACGATTAACCGGCAACCCCCCCAGCGCCCTGAAAATTATCCCCAACGGAAACCGGAACAGGGTATCTTTGCCTACCCAATACAGCTTTATGCGGGCTACGGCCATCATCAAAAAGCCGAGAAACAAATCCATATTCGAGGTGTGCGGCGCCCCAATCACCACGCATTTTTTTGGCAGCGCGGGGTTGACATCCACCCGCCAGCCCACGCTATTGCCAATTAAATCGGCCAGTTGCTGCCAAATTGTTCGCCGCAAGCTGAAAATATCTTCGCCCATCGTTCAGGTCTCCTTTGATTTTGATGGCTTTTTGCCTGTTACCCTTGTTCCCGAATGGCATCGGGTATCCGAAAGTCAGTATAGCGGATTGGCCCTTATCCGGCAAACATCTTGCTTGTGGTCTGCGTAGTAATGGAAGCCCCAAAAATGAAAAAATCATCATTAACTATTCACCATATTTTCATGCCGAACTTTTACAATGGTTTCAGGATTGACAGAAATTTGGAACCCGTACCCGTTACAGGAGGATAGTTATGAAATATTTAGGACCAACTTTAGCCATTGGCTTGACCGTATTGATTATTGCCGGCGTGGCGATATACAGTTTTTTGCCCAAACAGCCAAAGGTTGAAGCATCGACAGCCGTAGCCGCCCCCGTTCAAGTGGCGCCGTCGCCGGCCGGCAGCAACCCGGCTCAACTGCAAGCCGCCCTGGCCGAAAGGGAAGCAGCCTACCAGACCCAACTGGCAGAATTGAACACCACCCTGCAAAATCGGCAGACAGTCTACCAACAGCAGATGCAGGAATTAACCGCCCGGATAACCACCGTCCAGCAACAGTTAAATCAACTGAAGGCCCAGGAACAGGCTTTGGTGGCTCAGTCTGCCCAACTGGAAATTGCCCGCGCCGACCGGCTGGCAACATACCAGACCCGGCTTCAGCAGGCGCAAGGGCAGTACAATGCCCGCTACAGCCAGGTGCAGGCCCAATTGCAAGAGGCTCAAACAAAGCTGGCCGAAGCCAACACCATATTGGGGCGATAAGTCCCGCTCACCCACTCGAAACCGGAAACCCATTTTAAGGAGAATAATTATGAAACGTGGAATAGCTTTAATTACCGCCGGAACCTTAACCGCCGTTACCTTCATCGTCGTGGTGGTGATGAGCCTCTCATCGTCTTTAACTGCAACCGAGGCCAGCGCACCCACCGTCTCGCCGGTGATGACCCCCTTGCCTGCGGCAGCCGGCCAAAACCAGCCTGCCCCGTCGACGGCGGAATTTGAAGCCGCCGTGCGGGAACGGGAAGCCGCTTTGCAGGCGCAAGTGGCCCAAAGCCAAAACGCCGTGGTTGAACTGGACCAGGCTTCGCAAGCCCAGGTTGCAGACTTGCAGGCTCAACTGGCCGAACTTCAAAATCAACTGCTTCAGGCCGCCACCAATACTCAGGCCGCCCAACAGCATATCGACGAGATGCAGCAAGCCATTCAAACCGACCAGGCAACCTATGAAAATGAACTGACCACTATGCAAACTTCAATGACCCGGACCGAACAGCAAGCCCGGCTTGAGCTTGAAGTGACTTACGCCCAATTGCAGGGCGCATACGATGAAATTGCCGCGCAACAGGCTGCCTCCGTAGCCGCTGCCCAGGCTTCTTCCGGGGGCAATGGCGGGCATTATGAAGACCGCGACGATGACCATGGCGGCGACCGCGACGATGACGGCGGCGAAGACCACGAAGACGACTAATCATATCACCAACTCAATTACCAATCCCTGGTTACCGCCACAGATAGTGAGGTTAAAGATGATTACCCCCAAAGCAATAGCCGACAAACGCGCGTTTCAGACAACTGTCGCCGGAAAACATAAAAAAATTACAGCCGCATTGATGGCTTTGGGCGTGGCCGGTTTAACCGCCGGATGCGGCAAGTCGTTAGCTGTCGACGCTCAGGCAAACGCCCAGGCATTGCCCGCCAACACTCCGCTTTCTGCGCCTGCGGCTGCCTTGCCTGCCGCCCCCGCCGCCCTCCCCATCGTTGCGGCGCCGACGGCCACGCCCATCGTTGCGCCTCCCACCGTCGCCCCAACCAATACGCCTTGGCCCACGCCGACCGCCTGGCCCACCCCGGCTCCCTGGCGGCCCGTTGCGCAGCCGTTGCCCACCCTGGCCGCTGTGCCGATTGTCGCCGGCCGCGCCCTGGCCGGGGGCGCGCCCGGCGGCTATTCGCCCCCCAACGGCGTCGATGTCTTCGGCGCCACCATTCTGCGCTGGGAGTTTCCGGGCTATCTGGCCCCGGACGAGTATTTCGACATCAAAATCAAGCCCTACGGCAGCCAAAACTCCGCCTTTGTGGCCTGGAGCAAATCGAAAGAATTTGTGCTGACCCCCTGTAGCGGCTGGCAGCCCGGCCTGTACACATGGCAAATTGGCGTGGTGCAGGGCTATATAGAGGGCGGCGCCAAACACTTTGTGGCCGATACCGGGCGCGACAGCCAACCGATGCTCATCAAATGGCAGGCGGGCGGCGGCAACCACAGCGGCGGGCCGGCTTTAATTGCCGCTGCTCCGGCAGCGCCCGCCGGCGGCGGCACCGGCGGCTCGTAAATCTGTGACTCTGACAATTATCCGCAAACAAGGACTCATCTTATGACAGCCTCAAATTTGCCTCAAACAGATGCGTGGCGCTGGAACCATCATTCGTTTCGGGCGATGAACACCGACATTTACTTTTGGCTCTTCAGCCAAACCGGTAAAACGATACTGCTGGACTTGCAAGACATGTTCGTCAGCTTTGAAAAACGGCTCTCCCGCTTTAACCCCCGCAGCGAACTTTCCGCCCTGAACCGGGCCCGAAAACCGGCCTTTAAAGCCGGCCCGATTTTGTTTGAAGCGGTGGAAATTGCGCTGTGGGCCGCCGAAGCAACCGGCGGAATTTACGACCCCACCATCCTGTCGCAACTGGAGCAAGCCGGCTACAACCGCAGCTTTGAAAAGCTCAACGCCCCCGCCCCGCTTCATCAGGTTCCCGGCCTGGAACTTGACGACACTTCGGCCCGCCCGTCGTGGTGGCCTTTTCAATTCAGGTCGATTACCCTGAACCGCGCTCGCAGAGAAATTTTCAAACCGGAAGGTCTCCGGCTGGATTTGGGGGGCGTGGGCAAGGGCTGGAGCGTAGACCGGGCCGCCGACCGCTTGCAGGGAGTGGGGCCGTTTCTGGTCAACGCCGGCGGCGATATTTTCGCCTGCCAAACCCCGCCCGGCGAAGCGGGTTGGCCCATCGACGTCATTCATCCCCTTGACCCGGCCAAAATGATGGCTACCCTGGTGTTGAATCATCGCGCCCTGGCTACATCAACCATCGCCAAACGACGCTGGCGGCAAAACGGACGCATTATGCACCACCTCATCGACCCGCGCACCGGCCGGCCCGCCCAAACCGATGCCCTGTCTGTGACAGTGGTTTCTGCCCGCACGGTGCTGGCCGAGGTTTTCGCCAAAGTGGCCCTGATTCTGGGCGTGGAGCGCGGCCTGGCTTTTTTAGAGGCCCAACCCGATACCGAGGGCCTTGTCTTTACGGCCGAGGCCGAAATTGCGCCTACCGCCGGCCTGTCGCCGTTGCTGCAAACGCTTGAACCGGCCGGTTTTAAACGATAAATGGTGAAAAAAGATTCATTTTCTCTTCACCGAACTGTCATTTTCAGACATTATACT
>JAJRUC010000330.1 GCA_024278015.1 Chloroflexota bacterium | reverse complement strand
TTAATTACGCCGGGTGATGGTCAGGATAGTTGAGGTTGAAAACAACCGGATTCGCGCTTTTTACCCCCTCCCCGGCCCTCCCCCTTTTAGGGGGAGGGCATTTCCCCCCTCTGTGAGGGGGGATTAAGGGGGGCGCAACTACAACTTCATCGGCTTGTTGTTTGACAATGAGTGCCACAAGTATTTTACGGATAGACACTAAATCGAGACTTTGAAGGCCGACAAATCATCTTCCAGTTGCCAGATAATTTCAGAAACCATGACGGGCGCGGCCTCCAGTCCGTCCAGCGCCCGGTCAATGAGGGGGTGCAGGGGGCTGTCGGCCTGGTAGCTGAGCCGCACTTTGGCAATGCGCAGCCGCCGGATAGCTTCGCCGGGGTTGGGCGGGGTGCGGTACAATTCATCCAGCGCAGAATGGAGCAGGTCGATGAGTTTTTCGGGCACGATTGCTGCTTCGGGCGGGGTGGAGGGCGCGGCCATTGGTTGGGGCGCGGTTTGTTCCGGGGCGTTGAGGGTTTCGCCGTAGCTGGCCTGCATCGCTTCCGCCGGGCCGTTGAAGAAGGTGTAAACGCATTGATTCCACAACACGGTGTTCACCGCGTCGAAGATTTCATCGGGGTGGGGGCTATGGGCCACCAGTTTGCCGTGGGTGGGGGCGGGGTCGTCGTCTTCTGCGGGCGAGACAATGAAAGCCAGCCATTCGTTGGGGAAGATGGCGGCCAGGTCTTCTATCAGGGGCAGGTTTTCCGCCTGGGCCATGCCGGCATACGAGCAATCGCAGTCGCAATCGTCATCGCATTGGCCGGGGGTGTGGCAACTTTTGCTTTTGGTGAACGGCTCGGCGTACCAGTTTTCTTCGGTTGGGGTTGATTTCACAAATAGCTCCGTGGGTGGGCGGCAAAAATATTCTGCCGCGCCGATTGACACGATATTATACGCTTGTGCCGGTGGAGCGTCAAAAGGGAGAGAAAAAGCGGGGGCGATTCGCGAACCGCCCCCGCGTGGCGTTGAACGGGTTTGGCCTTTACCGCGCTTCCAGCTTTACCGCGTCAAAGCCGATGGTGCGGCCGGCGTAAGGCTCGCGGGTGTTGTCGTAGGCCACAATAAATTCCTTGCCGGCGTTATCGCCCTTAAAGGTGTACGCGCCCAAACTGACCCATTGATTGCTGTATTGGGCCTGATTGAGTTTCACATCGTGGCGTTGGCCGTTGTGCAAAACGCGATAGCGCACGTTGGTAGAGGTGGCAAAGGTGGCCGGGATGTAGACGAATACTTCGTAGCGCCCGCCCTGTTTGAAAACGGGCTGCCATTTGGCGTAATTTTCGGGGAAGAAGACGGTGTTTTGGGTGTAATAAAAGCTGCCGCCCTGACCGCCGGCCCCCACATGGCGGTACCGGCCCGAACCGCCCCAGATGAAATTTTCGTCCAGATTGTCGATGAGCAATTTGGCCGATGAGGGCGTCGGCGCGGGTTGGCCCGGCTCTGTGGCGGGCGTGTGGCCTTCTATCCACCACGACAGCCTGGCCTGGGCCATGCCGGTGGCTTCAAAATAGGCCATCTGCACCCGATGCGTGCCGGCGGAGAGTTCTTTTTTGGCGGTGTAGGTGGTGGGCGGCTGTTCGCGCCAGGCATCGATGATTAAATCGCCGTCAATCCACACCCGCGCCCCGTCGTCAACCGTGGCGCTGAAAACATAGGTTCCGGCATCGGTTTCGATATTGGCCGTCCAGCGCACAGAGAAATTATCGAAGGGCATGCCGGCCAGCGGGGCCTGATACTGCCAATCGAAATCAATGGCGGTTTCATCGGTGATGGTCTTGAAGGGCGGGCCGTACAGAATGGGGTTGCTGAAGTATTCGGCTTGCCATTTGGCGCTTGAACTGACCGAGCCGGGGTGGCCGGTGGGGGTATCAAGCTGCCAGTTGAGTTGCATAATTGCCGTGCCGGTGGCTTCAAAATAGGCCACCTGCACTTGATGCACTCCGCCGGTCAGGTAGATGGGGGCGGTGTAGGTGGTGGGCGCTTGTTCGCGCCATTCGTCAATCAGCATGGCGCCGTCAATCCACACCCGCACGCCGTCATCTACGGTTACGCTGAAGGTGTAATCACCCGCCGCAAATTCGGTGACGGTTGTCCAGCGCACCGAGAAGTTATCGGCGCCCACTTCGGCCACGGGGGCGCCGGTTCCCCAATTATAGTCCAACGTTGTTTCGTGCCGGATTTTGGCCGGATGCCCTTCCAGATAGCGATTGTTGTAGTATTGGGCATACCAACTGACTCCGGCGGGCGCGGCAGCGGCGGCGGTTGAACTTGACAGGACGATAATTAATACGAGCAAGGATATTTTTAGCTGTTTCATTATAAAACCTCGTTAGTAATTTGAACCGGAAATTTATACCTGGCGGCGTTTTTGATTAAGATAAGCCCCGCCCAGCAAAACAAGGATGAGGGTCAGGCTGCCCAAACCGATGACTTCCAGCGACGATGATGTCCCGGAGAGCAAGCCGCCGGTTTCGGGTAGCGGTTCGGCGGGTTCGACGGGAATCAATTGCACGGCGTCAATATCGTAATTGCCTTCGCGGCCGTCGGCCCACTTCTTCCAGCCGCGAATGAAGACCGTGACCGAGTCGCCGCCGGCGGTGAAGGTCGTTTCCACAGCGTTGATGGTGTAGGCGCCGTTGGCCGGGCCGGTGCGAGGTTGTTCGTCCCACGGCAGTTCCACCCAGCCGGTCACTTGCTGCCAGTCTTCGTTGCCGGTTTGGTCCAGCGCGTATTGCATCCGATAGCCGTAATTCGAAGCGTCAATGCTGCCTTCGTCGGAGCGCACCAGGCCCTTGAAGCTGAACTGATACGTCTGCCCCGCCGTTACGCTGACTTTTTGGTAAATGCCGGCGTAGGTGTCCATTTGGGCGGAATTTACCAACTCCAGCAGTTGGGCGTGTTCGCCTGCGGCCACCACCAGCGCCCAGCTATCGTCATAAAAGCCGGGGTTCACATCTCCGCTGTGAAAGTAGTTCCACTCGTTGGCGACGCCCAGCCCTTCCACAAAGCCATCTTCAAAGCCGCCGTTTTTTATCAGATTAGGGCCTTGCGCCAGAATTTGAGTTGCGGCAAAACCGAGCAGCGCCATAACCACCAGCAAAAAACCAGATTTACGTAAGCGATTTTTCATAGCATCCCTCTCTACAGCAATCCATGATTGTTATGAACAGTCAAGTACGGGTTTCGTGTTGTCCGGTTCGATATTATGTCACCTTATTATTGTACGCTACTTTTCATTCATCGTCAACCTTTTATTATGAAAAGGGGGCATTTCACTTTTGGGGCATATTTTTAACCCGGCAATAAATTTCTTAATGCAAAAACAAACGAGATGTTCGTGTGTCCGTAGGGGCGGCTCGCGAGCCGCCCCTGCACGGACTTGCCCCCAAGCTGAAACACACCTTTATGAAAAGTTGAAATTTCGGGGTGAATTTTTTGTTTAACGGCGCGCAGGGGCGCGATACATCGCGCCCATACAATATTCTTATCAGCCTGGGGATAATGAACCAGCGCAAAACGGCGTCGCCCGGCGACAGGGTTTGCCAGGCGGTGATGTGAGCCTCCAGACAAACCAGCCCGGCGGTGGGCAGGCGCAGGTCTTCAGCTTTGGGGGTGGGTTGATGCCAGCATAACGTGGCGACCGCATCGGTGAGGGTGGGGTTGTGGCCCACCAGTAACACCCGTTCCACCGAATCCGGGATGCGGCGCAGCGTTTTCAGCGCAGCCGGCACCCCTTCAAAATAGAAGCCGGGTTCAAACTGAATTTCGCTTTTGTAGCCGCCGGCAGCGGCGGCCAGCGTTGCTGTTTCGGCGGCGCGGCGGGCGGGCGAACTGATAATCAAACCGGGCGTTTGGTTGAACCGGGCCAGCACCTTGCCCATTAGCGGCGCGTCTTTGCGTCCGCGCGGGGCCAGCGGGCGGTCAAAATCGGCCCGCGACGTGTCTTGCCAGTCTGATTTGCCATGCCTGAGTATGAGGATTGTTTTCATTGCGTCTCCTCCTTGCGTCTGTCGGCCTGCGGGTTTCTAAAATTTGGTGATGACTGCCACACCACTGTGTTGAAATTTACCCATCGCCTGCAAAATTTTGGCCCCTTCCACCAGGTCTACGGTGCGGCTGACCAGTTTTTGCGGTTGCAACCTGCCTGCCGAAATCATCTCCCACAATTGCGGATAAACGTGCGCCTGCATCCCGTGACTGCCCACAATTTCCAACTCTCGCCCCACCACCGCCGACATGGGCAGGGGGGTGTTGTCTTTGTCTGCCGGCAACAGCCCCACCTGCACGTGCCGTCCCTGTTTTCGCAAACCAAGAATCGAGTTTCGGGCGGTGACGGGGCTGCCCAGCGCATCCAGCGACACGTGCGCCCCGCCCCGCGTCAGGTCGCGGACGGCGGCTGGAATATCGTCAAGTTCGGCGGCGTTCAGGGTGTGCGTCGCGCCGATCTTCCGGGCCAGCGCCAGGGCATCGGGGTTAATATCCACGCCGATGACCTGGGCACCGAGCGCGTCGGCAATCATAATGGCCGATAGCCCCACGCCGCCGCAACCGTGTACCGCCAGCCAGGTTCCCCCTGAAACGCGCCCCTGGGCCACCACCGCCCGAAACGCGGTGATGAAGCGGCAGCCCAGGCCGGCGGCTTCCACAAAACCCATCGTTTCCGGCAACCGCACCAAATTCGTATCGGCATAAGGCAGGGCCACAAATTCGGCAAACGCCCCCCATGCGGTGAAGCCCGGCTGAAAATGGTTGTCGCATATGTGGTGATTGCCCGCTTGACATTGTTCGCAATGCCCGCAACCCATAGCGAAGGGCACGGTTATGCGGTCACCGATTTTCCAGCGACGGACATCGGTTCCCACCGCTTCAATTACCCCCGCCAGTTCGTGGCCGGGCACGTGCGGCAGCGCAATATCGGGGTCGTGTCCCATCCAGCCGTACCAATCGCTGCGACAGATGCCATTGGCTTCAACGCGCACCACCACGCCGCCGGCGGGTGGGCTTGGGTCGGGAACCGTTTCGATGGTGATGGGCTGCTGAAATTGTTTGTAAGTAGCGGCTTTCATTGCGTACTCCTTATTGGTGACAGGGGAAAGTGGCGCACATCTTTTTGACAAAGTAACTATGTACCCCCCTCGGTCCTCCCTCAAGAGGGGGAAGGCGCTTGCTTCCCTCCCTTCAAGGAGGGGATTGACGCGAAGCGGCTTCTTTGGGGGGCAAACCGGCAAAAGAGCGCTATTTATCGTTACAAATGCTTATGGCTGAATAGAGACTTTTATTTTTGTATCCCTTCAAAAATAGCAGATTCCGGTTTGATTGGCAACAATGTTACAGGTATAATATTGCTTCATCCTTTTTATGGCAATTTATGTACGGGAGCCGGCACGATGAACGCCATTGAAGTGACCAACTTGCGGCGAGTTTACAAAACCACCATTGGCGTGCTGCGCCGAAAAACCAAAGAAGTGGTGGCGGTGGATGATATATCTTTCGCCGTGCCGCCGGGCGAACTTTTTGGCGTGCTGGGTCCCAATGGCGCGGGCAAAACCACCACCGTCAAAATGCTCACCACCCTGCTGATTCCCACCGGCGGCACAGCGCGGGTACTGGGGCACGACGTGGTTTCGGAGGCGGAAAAAATCCGCGCGCGCATCGGTTTCATCTTTGGCGGCGAGCGCTGGCTGTATTGGCGGCTCTCCGGCATTGACAACCTGCGTTATTTTGCCACCCTGTATCATCTCGACCCGCAGGAGACGAAAAAACGCATCCCGTATCTGCTGGAACTGGTG
>JAJRUC010000329.1 GCA_024278015.1 Chloroflexota bacterium | reverse complement strand
TATGATTATGATATGGGAAATTCTAAAAAAGACAATCCGGTCCGGCTGGGAAGAAATCATCTACCTGGTAACATACAACGTTGTCACCCTCACGGCGTTGCTGGCCGGGCCGTCGCTGCTGGTAACGGGCCTCAATGCGCAAGCCTGGCCGCTGATGCTGTTGGGGGCGGCTTTGCTGACGCTCATCCCTCCGGCATTGTTCGGGTTGTTTTGGCTGACCTACCAAATCAGTTTGGGCAACGCCGTGAAATTCAGCACCTATATTGAGGGCGCAAGACAACATCCCCAGGCCATGTATATTTGGGGGGGCATTAACCTGCTGGTGGTGGTGACGCTGGTTTCCAACGTGCTTTTTTACCAGGCGATGACCGCCGCATGGGCCGGTTTTGCGGGGTTGTTCTTTTACGGTCTGTTTATGGTGTGGGTAGTTTTGCAACTGCTGGTGCTGGCAATGTATGCGCACCTGGAGCAACCCGGCTTTCGATTGGCCTTGAAAAACGCCTTGCTGCTGGTGGCCGTCAATCCGTTTGCCGTGCTGGGCATGGCGGTTGTAGCCGTGGGCGGGGTGGTGCTGGGGGGATATGCGCCGGTGCTGCTGGGGCTGGTTTCGGTCTCGCTGGCGGCGTTGGTGGCCGGCATAACCGTGCAGGAATTAATTGCCGTGGCAACGAATAATGAAAAGTGAAAAACGAAAAATTATTCACTTTTCACCAGGACTTGCGCAGTTGCGGTAAATCACGGTGTTCTACCCCCGCCCCCCTCCCCCGCTGTCGGGGGAGGAGCTAACTTCCCCCCGCTTGAGGGCGCGAAGCGGCTTCTTCATCAGGGACTGAGGGGGGTAAAATGCCGCAACTGCGTAAGTCCTGTTCACTATTCATTATTCACTAATTACTCAACGCCTTCAACTGTTTGGCCTGCTCGTAATTAATCAGCGCGTCAATGAATTCATCAATTTCGCCGTCCAGCACCGCCGACATGCGGTAGCTGCTGTAGCCGATGCGGTGGTCTGTGATACGGGTTTGCGGAAAATTGTAGGTGCGAATCTTCTCGCTGCGGTCGCCGGTGCCCACCTGCGAGCGGCGCACCGCCCCCATCTCGTCCTGTTGGCGTTGCTGTTCGGCATCGTACAACCTGGCCCGCAAAATAGACATGGCCTTGATTTTGTTTTGCAACTGGCTTTTTTCATCCTGGCAACTGATAACAATGCCCGTCGGCAGGTGGGTCAGCCGCACCGCCGAATCGGTGGTGTTGACGCTTTGGCCGCCCGGCCCGCTGGAACGGAAAATATCGATGCGGATTTCGTTGGGGTCAATCTCCACTTCCACAGCTTCCATTTCCGGCAAAACGGCCACCGTGGCAGTTGAGGTGTGGATGCGGCCGCTGCTTTCGGTGCTGGGCACGCGCTGCACCCGATGCACCCCGCTTTCGTATTTAAGCCGCGAATACGCCCCCTTGCCCTGAATTTGGAAGACAACCTCCTTAAATCCGCCGATGCCGCTTTCGTTTTGGCTGAGCAGCGCCGTCTTCCAGCGATGCGTTTCGGCGTAGCGGGTGTACATCCGAAACAAATCGGCGGCAAACAGCCCGGCCTCATTACCCCCGGCCCCGGCCCGAATTTCCACAATCACATTCCTGTCGTCATTGGGGTCTTTGGGCAACAGCAGGGCGCGTAATTTTTCTTCCAACCGGCCAATTTCGGCTTCCAGCTTGGCCGCTTCATCCTGAAACAGGTCTTTTTCCGCCGGGTCATCCAGCCCCAACTCAAGCATTTCCTGCACGTCGGCCAACTCCTGCTTCTGCTGTTTACAGGCCCGAAACGTTTCTACCGTCTCGCTTAACTCCGATTGCTCCTGCCCGTATTGGCGCAACAGGTTGGGGTTGGTTGCCACCTCCGGTTGCGACATCAGTTGCATCAGTTCGTCGTATCGTTTTTCAATGGTTTCCAGTCGTTCAAACATAGTTGTTACCCTTCCTGCCAAAACAGAACCCGCCAATCGTCCGGCGGGCTTATCTGATTGTATGATACCTCAATTGGGGGTAATTTGCAATTTGGACCAAAGATGTCCATCTGTAAAAAAAAGCAAATCCGGTGATTTTATGCTATAATGCCCGTTATGAAAAGTTGTCGATTGTCCCGGCTCCGGATGGTGATTTTGCCGGCAGTGATTGTGTTGTTCGCGGCCTGCCGGCCCATAGATGCCCCGCCCCCCACCCCCGCGCCGGTTGATATTGCCCCCTTGCTGGCCGAAGCCGAGACCTTGCGCGGGCAGGGAGCGTATGCGGCCGCGCTGGAAAAACTCGCCGAGGCGCGCGCCGGCCTGCCGGACAACCCGGCTCCGCTACTGGCGACGGGCCAAATTTATCTGGCCCAGCATCGCTGGCAGCCGACCGCCGATTCCTTTCAGCAGGCTCTGGCCCGCCGGCCGAACAGCTATGAGGCCGCCGTGGGCCTGGCCGAGGCGCGGCTGGCCCAGGGCCAACACGTCGAATCCCGAAACGTGTGGCGGCAGGCCATCGCCATAAACAACCAGCGCCCGGAGGCGTGGGCCGGCCTGGGCCGGGCCTGGCTGGCCGCCGGAGATTTTGAACAGGCCCGCCAGGCCCTTAAGCAGGCGCAGGCCGCCGGGTTGGGGGAAACAGCCTGGCTGCTGGCCGCGCTGACACTGCCCCTTAACGTTGATGCCGGGCGAACCTGGCTGGCCGTCGCGCCCGCCGGACAACCCCAGGCCAGGTATTTGCGGGAAATGATGCGGGGCGTGGACAAAACCGCCTCGCAAGCGGACGTGGCCGCCCGAACCGGCATAGCCCTGATTCAACTGCAAGCGTGGCAGCCGGCCCGCTTCGCTTTGGAAACAGCCACCCGGCTGGCCCCCGCCGAGGCCCACAACTGGGCTTTTTTGGGGCACGTGCAGGGCAAACTGGGCCTGCCCGCCCTGGAATCGTTTGCGCGGGCCAAATCACTTGACCCGTCGCTGGTGTTGACGTTCTATTTTGAGGGCATTTACCTGCGGACGCAACATCTGTACGATGCCGCCCTTGACCGTTTTTTGCAGGCAATGGACCTCGACCCGCAAAATCTGGCCGTCGCCATTGAAACAGCCTACACCCTGGCCGAAGCAAGCGATTTGCCCTCTGCCGAAGCGTGGTATCAGGCTGTGGTGCAGGCCGAACCGGATTCGGCGGATTACCAGCGTTTGCTGACCGAATTTTACGTGGAAAGAAGCTACCACATTGTTGAAGCCGGCCTGCCCGCCGCCGGGCGACTGGTTGAGCTGGCCCCCACCGATGCCCGCGCCTTCGATTTGCTGGGCTGGGCGCGGTTCCAGACCGGCGATATGCCGGGCGCGGAAGAAAGTTTGCGGCAGGCCGTCACTCTGGATGAAACACTGGTTTCGGCCCGCTACCATTTGGGCCGCGTTTTAAAGGCCCAACGCAAAAACGTTGAGGCGCAGGCGGAATTTGCCCACGTGCTGGATTGGGACACCTCCGGCCAATATCGAAACCGCCTTTTGAAAGGAAATGATTAATTTTATGGTACGCACCATTATTTCGCAACCGGGCCAGCCGCTGCCTTTGGGGGCCACCATCTTCGATAGACATGTGCGGTTTTCAATTTTCAGCCGCCACGCCACCGCCGTCCATTTAATGCTGTTTAACCATCCTGAAGATGATACGCCCAGCCACGAATTTGCGCTGGACCCGGCGTTGAATCGCACCGGCGATATTTGGCATATTGACCTGTACGGCGTGGGCGAAGGCCAACTTTACCTGTATCGGATGGATGGCCCCTGCCGGCCCGAACTCGGCCTGCGCTTTAATCCCCACAAAGGGCTGATAGACCCCTACAGTCGCGGCCTGAGCGGCGGCTTCAATTCTGACCGGGCCGACGCCATCTACACCTTCCGGCGGCGCGGCCGGGACCAACCCATCCTCTCTACCCGGCCCAACTTTGCCCACATTCCCAAGTGCATTGTGCTGTCAAACGATTTTAACTGGCAGGGCGACAAACCCCTGAACCGGCCTTTGCGCCACACCATCATTTACGAAGCGCACGTTAAAGGCTTAACTGCCCACACTTCATCCGGGGCCAATGCGCCGGGCACTTATCTGGGGCTGATAGACATGATTCCGCATTTGAAAGAATTGGGCATTACCGCCATAGAATTGCTGCCCGTGCAAAGCTGCGACCGGGGGCTTTCGGGTAATATCAACCCCTTTACCGGCCAACCGTTGACCAATTACTGGGGCTATAATCCGGTAAATTTCTTTGCGGTGGAACAAGGTTACAGCCACAACCGGGGCATCGGCGCCCAGATTACCGAGTTCAAAACAATGGTGCGTGAGTTGCACAAGGCCGGTCTGGAAGTGATTCTGGACGTGGTTTACAACCACACCGCCGAAGGAAATGAGCGCGGCCCGACCTTTTCCTTTAAAGGCATAGATAATGTCATTTATTATCTTTTGACGGAAGACAAGGCGATTTACCATAATTTTTCCGGGACGGGCAACACCTTTAATTGCAACCACCCCGTCGCCAGAGACCTGATTCTGGATTCGCTGCGCTATTGGGTTATCGAAATGCACGTGGACGGCTTTCGGTTTGATTTGGCCTCTATTCTGGGCCGGGACCGGCAAGGCCACATGCTGGAGAACCCGCCCATTGTAGAGCGCATTGCCGAAGACCCGATTTTGCGCAACGCCAAAATCATCGCCGAAGCGTGGGACGCCGCCGGAGCGTATCAGGTCGGTTCGTTTCCCGGCGGGCGCTGGGCAGAATGGAACGGCCGCTATCGGGACGATGTGCGCCGCTACTGGCGGGGAGATGCCGGGCTGGCCTCTGCCCTGGCTACCCGCCTGGCCGGCAGCTCGGACCTGTATCTGCGAGACGGTCGCGCCCCCTTCCACAGCATCAATTTTATCACCTCGCACGATGGCTTCACCCTGAATGATTTGGTCAGCTACAAGGCCAAACACAATATGGCTAACGGCGAAAACAATCGGGACGGCGATAATGTCAATTTTAGCCACAATCTGGGTGTTGAAGGCCCCGGCAATGACCCGGCCATTGAACAGCGGCGCATCAAACGGATAAAAAATTTTGCGGCCACGTTGATGCTTTCGCAGGGCGTGCCCATGCTGCTGGCCGGCGACGAATTTCGGCGCACCCAGCAGGGCAATAACAACGCCTACGCCCAGGATAACGAAATATCGTGGCTCGATTGGTCGCTTAAACAGACGCATCGTGAAGTGTACAATTTCTTTCGGGCCGTCATCGCTTTCAGAAAGCGACATCCCGTTTTTTACCGCTCTCACTTTTTTACCGGCCAACAGGGCAGCGCGCTGGATATTCAATGGTTTTCGCATACCGGCCAGGAACCGGACTGGGGCGAAACCGGCCACACGTTGATGTGCCTCATTCGCGGCGAACGGGAGTTCATCGGCGAAAATCAGGCCGACAACGATGCCCTGCTGATGTTCAATAATCTACCGGAGCCGGTGTATTTTCATTTGCCGCCCGCGCCGCTGGGCAAAACGTGGAAACTGGCCATCGACACCGCCATGCCCCCCCCCCTGGATATTCGACCGGCCGGCGAGGAAATCGACCTGACCGCGCCGGGTGTGTATCGCCTGCAAGCCGAATCGCTGGTGGTTCTGCTCTCGTTTTGAGGGCGCAACGTGCAACTTTACCGGCGTAATTGCGTATAATTTGACAGACCCACAACGATGGAAGCGGGGTGTCCTTAAAGCCCTGTTGCTATTTTTTAAAAGGAAGGTGAATTATGTCGCATCATCAGCGCCGACCCTCGTTATTTTGGCCGTTGGTTTTAATTGCCGTCGGCAGTATATTTTTATTATCCAATTTGGGAATACTCCCCCCCAACGCAATTGACTTGCTGTGGCGGTTTTGGCCGTTGGTTCTCATTATCATTGGCGTTGATATTTTGCTGGGCCGCCGCTCGGCCATTGGCTCAATCATCACCTCGCTCCTGACCATTGCGTTGATTGCCGGGGCGCTGGCCTTTGTTTTTGCCGCCCGGAGTATGCCCCAACTGGTGCAAAATATCGATCTGGGCGAACTCAAACACGAAACCCTGCGCGCGCCGATGGATGGCGTGCAAACCGCTACCGTGGCTATCGACTGGAGCAGCGCGCCGGGGCAGTTGTCTGCCCTGACTGACTCCAATTCACTCCTTGAAGGCGATTTGAAATACTACGGCACCCTGTTTTTTGAAAACACCGGCGATGATACGCATCGAAATATCTCAATTGATACCAGAATTGAGCAGTTTTTTATCTCTGCCGGCAACCTGATTTCTTCCAATGACCGGAGATGGAATATCAGGCTGAACCCCCGGGCTGAATTTGACCTGAATCTGGATGTCGGTTCCGGGCCGGTGATATTGAATTTGCGTGATTTGCGGATTTCTGCGCTGAATATTGATGGCGGCTCCGGCCCCCTGCGGTTGACTTTGCCCCAGGCCGGACAGGTATTCAGTTATATCAATGGCGGCTCCGGGCCAATTTCCATTACGTTGCCGGAGACGATGGAAGCCAAAATTACGTTGGATAAAGGATCCGGCCCGTTTGTGCCGGGCCGGCGGTTGCATCAGGGCGCTTCAGAGTGGGATGATGTGCAAGTTTGGCTCACCGATGATTTTACGGGCGCGGACAATTACATCGAACTGGAAGTTGACCAGGGGTCCGGGCCGTTGCAGATGAAATAGGCGGGGCGATTGTTGTTTGTTTTTCGTAGGGGCGACTCGCGAGTCGCCCCTACGATTTGCACTATAAACTTGCCAGCCGTTCTCGCAGTTTGGCAATTTGGGCCTGCATATCGGCCAGTTTGGCCCGTTCCTTCGCCACTACGGTTTCCGGCGCTTTGCCCACAAAATTTGTGTTTGCCAGCGTTTTTTCAGTGCGGGCCACGCCCTGCTCCAGATGGGCCAGCTCTTTTTGCAGCCGTTCCCGTTCGGCGGCAAGATCCATCAACCCGGCCAGGGGCAGGTAAATTTCAATACCCCCCTCAACCACAATGGTGGCCGCGTCCGACGGTTTTTCAGGCAAGGTTTCGGTGAGTTGAAGCCGGCTGTCATCCAGGCGCGCCAAATTCGCCAACAGATGGCTTTGTTTGGTGAGCATGGCGGTTTGCCCGCCGGCCACAATCAGCGCCGGAATCTTTCGGCCCGGTTCCACGTTGTATTCAGAGCGCACATTGCGAACAGAGCGAATGATGTTGATAATGAGCTTCATATCCGTTTCGGCTTGCTCAAAAATGCGGCCCGGTTCCGGCCAGGGCGCTATCGACAGGCTGTTGGCTGCGTGGGGCAAATGCTGCCAGGCCGCTTCGGTGACAAAGGGGATGTACGGGTGCAGCAGGCGCAAAGTATGGTCCAGCACATGCACCAACACCTGACGGGTGGTGTTTTGGGTGCGCGCGTCGCCGTTTTTCAGCCGAATTTTGGCAATTTCAATGTACCAGTCGGCAAATTCATTCCAGAAAAAGTCGTACAGTTGCCGTCCGGCCTCGCCAAAATTGAAGTCTTCAATCAGGCGGGTGGCCTCTTGAATAACCCGGTTGTGGCGGCTGATAATCCAGTGGTCGGGCAAATCCATCGAAGCCAGATTCATGGTTGTTGCGCCCACATCTTGCTTGCTGCTGTTCAAGTTGCTGACCACAAAGCGGGTGGCGTTCCAGATTTTGTTGCTGAAGTTTCGATTGGCGGCCACTTTATCCAGCGACAGGTTCATATCGTTCCCCGGCGATGAGCCGGTGAGCAAGGTAAAGCGCAGGGCGTCGGTGCCGTATTCGTCCATCACCTCCAGGGGGTCCACCACGTTGCCGTAGGTTTTGCTCATTTTGCGGCCATGTTCATCGCGCACCAGCCCGTGCAGGTAAATGGTGTGAAAGGGCGGGGTTTGGGTAAACTGCAAGCCCTGCATAATCATGCGGGCCACCCAAAAGAACAGAATATCGTAGCCCGTTTCCATTACATGGGTGGGATAAAAGCGGCGCAGGTCGGGGGTATCATCGGGCCAGCCCAGCGTGCTGAAGGGCCACAGGCCGCTGCTGAACCACGTATCCAGCACGTCCGGGTCCTGTTCCAGCTTTGCGTCGCCGCATTTGGGGCAGGCGACGGGGTCTTCGCGGGCCACGATGGTTTCGCCGCAGCCCTGGCAGTACCACACCGGAATGCGATGTCCCCACCACAGTTGGCGGCTGATGCACCAGTCGCGGATGTTTTCCAGCCAGTGATAATATACTTTGACAAACCGTTCCGGGATAATGCGGATTTCGCCGCCCCGCACCGCGTCCAGGCCGGCGTCGGCCAGGCCGCGCATCTTCACAAACCACTGGGTGCTGACCAGCGGCTCAATGATTTCGCCGCCCCGTTGCGAGCGGGGCACCTGATGGCGGTAATCTTCCACGCGGATGGTCAGGCCGGCGGCTTCCATATCGGCCCATAATTTTTGGCGGCAGGCGAAGCGGTCCAGTCCGGCGTATGGCCCGGCGTGTTCGCTCATGGTGGCGTCTTTGTTCATGACATTGATAATTTGCAGGCCGTGCCGCTTGCCGATTTCAAAGTCGTTGGGGTCGTGCGCCGGGGTAATCTTCAACGCGCCCGTGCCGAATTCCACATCGACATAGGTGTCGTGGATGACGGGGATGGTGCGGTTTAAAATGGGAACCAGACACGTTTTGCCGATGAGATGGCGATAGCGTTCGTCATCGGGGTGAACGCAGACGGCGGCGTCGCCCAAAATGGTTTCGGGGCGGGTGGTGGCTACGGGCAGGTAATCGTCCGTACCGGCGATGGGGTATTTGAAGTAGTAGAGTTTGCCGTCTTCTTCCGTGTATTCCACTTCCAGATCGCTGACGGCGGTTTGCAGGCCGGGACTCCAGTTGATGAGATATTCGCCGCGATAGATGAGGCCTTTCTCGTACATAGTCACAAAGGCTTCGCGCACGGCGCGAGAGAGGCCATCGTCCATTGTAAAACGCTCGCGTTCCCAATCGCAACTGGCGCCCAGGCGGCGCAACTGGCGCACAATATGGCCGCCGTATTTGGCTTTCCATTCCCAGGTGCGGCGCAAAAATTCGTCGCGGCCTACGGCTTCGCGGCTGGTGCCTTCGCGGCGCAGCATCTTTTCTACCTGCAACTGGGTGGCGATGCCGGCGTGGTCGGTGCCGGGAACCCACAGGGCGGCTTCGCCTTTCATGCGGTGGTAGCGAATCATCAGGTCTTCCAGGGCCACAAACATGGCGTGGCCCAGGTGCAACTCGCCGGTGACGTTGGGCGGGGGGATGGCAATGACAAACGGTTTTGCGCCGGCGGGGGCCACTTCCGGCTTAAAATACCCGTGCGCTTCCCACCATTCGTACAGGGGGGTTTCAAATGCTTTCGGGTTGTAGGCTTTCGCCATTTCTTTTTCAGGATTGAAGGGCAATTTTGCGGTCATGATAAAACTCCGTTTCACGTGCAAGGTTTGTAGTGGTTCAGGATGAACCCCTTCCCCAACCCTCCTCCTGAAAAGGGGAGGGCGTTACTTCCCCCTTCCCTCACAGGGAGGGGGCGGGGGGAGGGTGAAAATGCGATACCACTATCTGAATTCAAGGCAAAACCGATGATGGCTGTATGGTTCAAGGTTTCCGGTTTTGCAGTTCAACTTCAAACGGGTGGCTGTTTTGCCACCCCGATTTACCCGTTTGCCGAAAATGTTCCAAACGCCGGATGGTGATTTCGGCGAAGACGGGGTCAATGTCCATTACAAAGCAACGCCGGCCCAGACGGTCGGCGGCCAGCAGGGTGGTGCCGGCGTGGCTGAAGAAATCTACAACCAGGTCGTCCGGTCGGGAGCCGGCGGCAATGATGCGCTCAATCGACTTGAGGGGTTTTTGCGCGTAGCAACCGGACACATTTTCCTCCATCCGATAAAAGACCTGTTGAATATCAACCCACACATTGCCGGCCCGAATGGTATTGGCTTTGCCGCGAGACATGTTTTCGGTGCGTTGGCCGTTGACCGACTTGTAGTAGCCCCGCAATATTTTGGGGATGTCGGTATATTGCACGGCAAAGGGCGGCTTGCCTTTGGTGTAAAACAGCAATTCCTGCCGAACCGCCATCCAGTTTTTTTGCGTACCGTAGCCCCGCTGATTGCGCATAGTAATGAAACTGCGCGGCGTAAAATCAAAATCCCGCATCATCAGCATAAAATCGGGCAGGGGTTGAAAGTGATGCTGCTGGTCTGCGCCCAGCCACACGTACAGGGCGCTGTCCGGCAGCAGAATATCGGCGGTGTTTTGCACCCAGCGGCGGCACCAGGCGATAAATTCGGCCAGGGCGCGGGCTTCGAAGGCCGCCAGATTGTAGGGCGGGTCGTGGACGGCCAGGCCGGCCCGGCGGCCGTCCGTCAGCGCGGCCACGTCGCCGGCCTGGCCGGCGTCCAGGCAACCCACCCGGTGCCGGCCCGTGGGGTCAACCCAGATTTCGCCGGGGGCCAGCCGGCAATGCGGCAGCAGTTCTTTTTTCAGGGCCGGATGGGTATCCAGCCGGGGCAACGGATTATTAATCATTTTGCGCGCTGTGTTTCATAAAAAAAACCCCTTCGCCTCAAGGACGAAAGGGCATTCGCGGTACCACCTTGATTTGGTTTTCAGTTTTCAGCATTGCATTTCAACACTGTTTGCCAAAAGCCACACTCAACCCAGCGATAACGGACTGAACCGGGCGGCCCTGCTTTGTGTTCGGGCAACCAACTCCCAGGCGACCTTCGGCGGATGGGGCTGTGGTTGGGCTTCCAGCCAATGGCCCGACCTCTCTGGCAGCTCAGCGCCGCTTACTCCTCCTGCTCATCGTCTTTCGATGTTATAGCTAGTATAAATAGATTGTCATTTTCTGTCAAGGGGCGATATTTCCTGTTTAAGGGTGCTATCTGAGTGTTGTTCTACCCGGCAGGGGCGGCGCGCGAGCCGCCCCTGCGATTTTTCCGCAAAACCGGCCGGAAAATCGTACTTCGCAGGGGCGCGCTGCAACGTGCCCCTGCATTTTCAAGCGAATATATCTTTTGTCAAGCTACTTTGCAACAGTCCCGATTTCCTGCCGGTGATTTTCATGTGGTGTACATGCCGGTGGGGTCCAGTTCGGCGCGGATGAGGCGCAATTCTTCCGGCGAGGGGGGCGGCGTGGTTTGCAGGTCGGCCGCAATTTTCAGCGGCCAACTGACTTCAGCCTGAACCTGGGCCACCGTTACGCCCGGATGGATGGAGGACAGGAACATTTCGCCGCTGTCCGCATCAAAACGGAAGACGGCTTTGTCTGTGACCACCCGTTGCGGCCCGCTGCCCGGCATGCCCAGCGATTTTCGCTGGTTTGGCCGGCCGGTTAAGTGACCGGCGCTGGTGATAAATTCCAGGCGTTCTACAAAAGCCCGTTTTTTGAGCCGGGTGATGATGAATACTTTTTGGGCGTGGATGGCGATTTCACACGCGCCGCCGCTGCCGGGCAGGCGCACTTTGGGCCGGCGGTAATCGCCGATGACGGTGGTATTCAGGTTGCCGAAGCGGTCGATTTGGGCCGCGCCCAAAAAGGCCACTTCGATGCGCCCGCCTTGCAGGTAGTTCATAAACAGGTCGCTCATGGGGCAGACGGACGTGGCCCCGCTCACCAGAGTCGGGTCGCCGATGGACAGGGGCAACCGGGCCGGGCGCGCGCCGAAAACGCCCGATTCGTACACCAGTTCCAAATCCGGGGCGACGGTTCGGCGGGCCAGGTTGCAGGCAATGTTCGGCAGGCCGACGCCCACAAAGACCACTCGCTCGCCGGCCAGCGCCCGCGCCGAGCAGACAATCATCATTTCCGAAGGAGTATAATCGGCCATTATGCGCCCTCCCTGCCGTACAGACCGTAATTCACCGGCCGGGACAGGGCCTGCCCCGGGGCCAGCCGCGTCCGGATTTCCGGTTCGCGGGTTTCCAGTTTTTGCAGGTAGCCGGTCCAATCGTCCACTCCGAAAACCCATTCATCCAGCCAGGCTTGTGTCTGCCCGGCGTCTCTGGAAATTTTGTCCCATTCCTGATAAAACTTGTTGTCGCGGTCGTAGTAGCCCTGCACATACGATGGATGCGCCCCGAAGGGCTGGTGGACCACCGCATCCACCACCACATGGGGGATGACGGTGCGGTTCGGGTCGCTGCGGATGACGGCTTCATCCACAATTTCTTCCACCACCACGATGACGTGTTCGGCGGCGAAGGCGGCTTCTTTTTGCACCCCCAGCAAGCCCCAAAGTTGGGTGTTGCCGTTGGCGTCGGCGCGCTGGGCGTGGATGACGGCCACATCGGGGTTGAGGGGCGGCACCACGGCGATGTTTTCATCGGAGTAGGGGCTGGTCACAAATTGGATGCGCGGGTTGGCGCGATTAATATCGACGCCCAGATAGCTTTTGAGGGGGAAGAAGGGCAGCCGCGCCGCGCCGGCGGTGTAGCGGCCCACCATGCCGAAGTGGGAGTATTCTTCAATCTCCAGCGGGCGGGGGATATTTTTTTCAATGGCCCGGCGGATGCAGTGCAACGAGCCGACGCCGGGGTTGCCCAGATAGCTGAAGATGAGTTTGCGGGCGCAGCCGGCGGCAATCATCTGGTCGTAAATCAGGTCGGGGGTCATGCGGCACAGGGTGAGGTTTTGCCGGCCCTGGCGGATGATTTCGTGGGCGGCGGCAAAGCCGATGAAGGCGGTGAAGCCTTCGATGGCTACGGTATCGCCATCGTGAACGTACCGGGTTACAGCATTGCGCATGGCGGTTATTTTCATCGTTTACGCGCTCAGGCCCAGAGCTTGCAGTTTTTCCGGCGTGGGCACGCCGTTTTCATCCCAGCCGCGCAATTGATAGTATTCGGGCAGCATTTTGTCCAGATCAGCCACGTGGCCTTTGGCCGGGCCGTCCGGCATGGGTTCGGCCAGTATGCGGCGGGGCAGGGTGTCATCGGCTTTGGTGAACCCGGCTTTGAGCAGGAAGAGGCGTTCCAGGGTGTAAACGCGCTCGCCGGCTTCAAGCAGGCTTTCCGGGGTGTAGCCGGCCCCGGTGGTGGCGTTCATCAGCCCGGCCAGGCGGGTGGGCAGCAGGTGAACTTCGCCGTTGAACATGTAGCGCACGCTGACAAACACGCACACGCCGGTGGCATCTATCACGGCGAAGGCATCGGTGTAGCGAGCCACCAGCGCGGCTTTGCCGTTGGTGGTCAGGCCGTCGGTTTTCTTTGGCACGCCGAATACTTCGGTGTAGGCCACATCGCCGGCCATATGCGAGGCGCCGATATTGGAGGTGGCGTACAGCAGGCCCATGCCTTTGGCTCCGCGCGGGTCGTAGCCGGGGAATTCCAGCTTTTTGGCGGTGATGGAGTATTCCGGGTGGCCGTATTTTTCGGCCAGGCGGTAGCTCCCTTCGGCCAGGGTATCGCCAAAGCCTTCGCGGCAGGCCGTCTTTCTGACCATTTCAACCACGGTGGCCTCATCGCCAAAGCGCAGGGGTTGCCCCACGTCGCTTTCCGGGATGAGGCCGTCTTCCACCATTTCCATAGCGCAGGAAATGGTCATGCCCAGGCTGATGGTGTCCATGCCCAGCTCGTTGCACAGGTAGTTGGCTTTGGTAATGGCCCCCAGGTTATCGACGCCGCAGGAGCTGCCCATAGAGACGATGGTTTCGTATTCCGGCCCTTCGCCTTTGCCCTCAAAACCGGGGTCTTTCACCTCGGTCAGCCGTCCGCAAGAGAGGGTGCAGCGGTAGCAGGGGGTGGGGCGAATGAGGTATTTTTCGTTGAGGGTGGGGCCGTTGATGCGGTCTGCGCCGTCAAAAACGCCGGTGCGGGCGTTGCAGGTGGGCAAAATACCCAGTTCGTTGGTCACATCGGGCACGTAGGAGGTGCCGTACACGCGCATGGTGGCCCCGTTTTTGGCGTCGCCGCCCACTTCCAGGTTCATGGTGCGGCTCAAGGCCTTCATGCCGGCCGGGTCGGCCAGGGCGGGGTCTTTTTTGCCCTGGGCCACAACGGCCTTCAGGTTTTTGCTGCCCATCACCGCGCCCACGCCGGAGCGCCCGGCGGCCCGATGCTTATCGTTCATAATGGCGGCCATCTTTACCAGGTTTTCGCCCGCCGGGCCGATGGCGGCCACTTTGGCTTTGGGGTCGGTTTCGGCCAAAAGCAGGTCGGTGGTTTCATGCACATCCTTGCCCCACAGATGGCCGGCGGGCCGAATCTCAACGTGGTCTTCGTTGACCCACAGGTACACCGGACGCTCGGCCCGGCCTTCAAAGATGAACATATCGAAGCCGGTGCGCTTCATCCACGTCGGGAAATCGCCCCCGGAATTGGAATTGGAGAGCGCGCCGGTCAAAGGCGATTTGGTGACGACCATATAGCGGTTTCCGGTGGGGGCGGGGGTGGCGGTGAGGGGGCCGGTGGCAAAAATCAGCTTGTTTTCCGGCGAGAGGGGATCAACCTGGGGGTCAACCTCATCGGTCAGGTATTTGATGGCCCAGCCCCGGCCGCCGAGGAAATCTTTGGCCGTTTGGGGGTCTATCGTTTCGGTAGAAATGGTTTGATTGGTCAGATTTATTCTCAGGATTCTGCCGTGCCAACCGTTCATAAGTTCACTCCTTGTGCGAATGGTAATTGGATTAGGAGTTACGCAGTCGGGAAATCTGCCCCCTCCCCGCTTCGCGCCCCCCGCAATCGGGGGGGGAGCCAACTTCCCCCCCTGATTGCGGGGGGCGCGAAGCGGGTTCTTCATCAGGGATTGAGGGGGGTAAAATACGTCAGGTGCGTAACTCCTGTAGATATTGGTCATTGGCGATTGAAATTTGGGCAATCGTCAATCATTTTCATTACCGGCTTCCTCCGCCGACAGCCGGAAAGGCGCACACCACGTCGCCTTCCTGCAAAACGTAATCCTGGGGCCGGGTGCGGCCATTGACCAGCACCACGCCGGCATTGTTCAGGATGGGAACATCGAATTGGGTCAGGATGTCGATTGGCCCCGCGCCCGCCGGGACTTGTGTATGAAAGACTTGTCCTTCGGCTTCGGGGGGAAGATATTTTCTGTACGCGGCTAAAAGTTTAACCGAAATGTTAATGGTGGTCAAGGCAACTATTCCAGTCGATGGACGATTTTTCCATCAAAAATGGTCAGCCATACCCGGGTGCGGGCAATTTCCTGCGGCGGAACGGCGAAGATGTCTTGCTCCAGCGCAATCAGGTCGGCCAGTTTGCCGGGGGTGAGGCTGCCCTGCCGGGCGGCCTGTCCGGCGGCCCGGGCTGCGCCCATCGTGTAGCCCCACACCGCTTCGGCCACGGTCAGGCGTTGGGCCGGGTTCCAGCCGGCGGCGGGCGTTCCGTTTCGGCGTTGGCGGGTGACGGCGGCGTGAATGCCCCAAAACGGGTTGGGAGAAGCCACCGGGCAATCGGAGCCGAGGGCCAGAGTGGCGCCGGTGTCCAGCAGGGTGCGAAAGGCGTAGGCCCATTGCGCCCGCTCCGGGCCGCAGGCCTGGTCTATCATCGCCATATCGTCGGTGGCGTGGATGGGCTGCACCGAGGCAATCAGCCCCAGCGAGGCCAGGCGGGCCAGGTCGGCGGGGTGGCCGTGTTGCGCGTGTTCAATGCGGTGCGGGGCCAGTGGCCGGTCTGTTTGGGGCTGATTGCGCAACACTTCGGTGAAAACATCCAGCAGTTCCCGGATGGCCCGGTCTCCAATGGCGTGAATGGTGGTGGAAATGCCGGCCCGGTGCGCCTGCGATACCAGACCGGCAATTTTGGACATGGGGGTCAGGGGCAGGCCGGTGCCGCCATCGGTGAAGGGTTCCAGCATCCAGGCGGTGCGAGAGCCGGTGGCCCCGTCGGAAAAGAGCTTGATGCCGCCGAGGCGCAGATAATCGTCACCGAAGCCGGTGCGCAGGCCCAGGGCAATGGCGCCGGCAAGTTGTTCGCCGGGCAGCATCATCCACACCCGCAGGGCAAGTTGTTCCGCTGCCCGTAATCGTTGCCAGGCGGCGAAGGCGG
>JAJRUC010000328.1 GCA_024278015.1 Chloroflexota bacterium | reverse complement strand
GAAGCCGGCAGCGACCTGATGGTTGTGAGCGCTCCCTGTGAGGCCAATAAGATGAAAGAAATTGCCGCGCTTGATGATATGACCGTGCAATTTACCATGTGTAAACCGGACCCGGCCTTCCTGGCCAAAGCCTCTTTCACGCCGTTCTTCATTCAACCCAGTGAGTGGATTGCCGAAACCGGCGGCACCGGCGAATTGCTGGAACACCCCGTCGGCACCGGCCCCTACATGCTGGATAGCTGGAATCGCGGCGACAGCATCGTCTTTAAACGCTTTGATGACTACTGGGGCGAACCGGCCAAAACCGAAACCCTGGTCTTCCGCTGGGCGGCAGAAGGCGCAGCCCGGTTGCTCGAATTGCAATCCGGCACCGTTGACCACATCGTCAAACTTAGCCCGGATGATTACGACACCGTGCGTAACGACCCGAACCTGCAATTTTTGCCCGTGCCCAACCCCAACATTATGTACCTGGCTATGACCAACACCTTTGAACCCTGGGGCGACCAGCGCGTGCGCGAAGCCATTGCTATGGGCATTGACCGCCAACGCATTGTAGACTTCTTCTACCCCGAAGGGTCTGAAGTTGCCAGCCACTTTACCCCGTGCAGTATTACCAATGCCTGCGTGGGCGATAGCTGGTACGATTTTAACCCCGAAAAAGCGCGCGAACTACTGGCCGAAGCGGGCTATCCCGATGGCTTCCAGACAAAAATCTTCTACCGCGATGTGTTCCGGGTGTACTTGCCCGAACCCGGTCTGGTGGCGGTAGAAATTCAGAACCAGCTCAAGGAAAACCTCAACATCGATGCCGAAGTGGTGGTCATGGAATCCGGCCAATTCATCGACGACTCAACCAGTGGCCGCCTGGACGGCCTGTACATGCTGGGCTGGGGCGCCGATTACCTGCACGTAACCAACTTCCTGGATTTCCACTTCAGTCGCTCGAACCCGCAGTTTGGCGATCCCTTCCCCGAAATCTATGAAAAACTGGAAGAAGCCTCGACCATTGGCGACCCGGCCACCGCCGAACCGCTGTATGAGGCGGCCAACAATGCCATCAAAGAACTGGTGCCGATGGTTCCCATCGCCCACGGCGCGCCGGCAGACGCCGCGCGAGCTGACGTTGAAGGCGCTCACACCGCCGTGCTTGGCCCGCCCAGCCTGTGGAAAGTTAAACCGGATGGGCGCGATACCCTGGTTTACCTGAAAGCCGCCGAACCCATCAGCCTGTACTGCATGGACGAAACCGACGGCGAATCACTGGATGCCTGCAAGATGGTGACTGAGGGCCTGTACGAATACGACGAATTTGGTAACGCCAACCCCACCCTGGCTACATCCTGTACCGCCAACGAAGACTCTACGGTGTGGACGTGTACCCTGCGCGACGGCGTGAAATTCCACGATGGCTCCACCCTGGACGCCAACGACGTGGTGGCCTCGTGGGCCGCGGGTATGGATGCCTCCAACCCGTACCACGTGGGGAACACCGGCGCATTCGAATATCCATCGTATCTCTTCGACTCTTTGATGAATGCCCAATAACAGCCTTATGACGTATGGTGAAATGAGTTAAAGAACCATTGAAGCGCGGGGTGGTTGCTTGCTGATAAAGCAGACACCATCCCGCGTTTGTCTTGAAAACAGACAATCGCAAAATTAACTAATCAATGGAATAGCCTATGCTTAGATACACAATCAGGCGAATTTTAGCCTCGCTGCCCGTCCTGTTTGGCGTTTTGCTGGTAACGTTTGTTTTGGCCCGTTCTGTGCCGGGCGACCCCTGCAAAGCCATTTTAGGCGAAAAAGCGACACAGGAAGTGTGCGACCGCTTTATTAAAGCCAAAGGGCTTGACAAGCCGATTGCGGTTCAATTTGGTATTTATTTAAATGACCTGGCCCACGGCGATTTCGGCGAGTCGATTCGGTTTCATCGGCCCATCACCCAGATTTTAATTGAACGTCTGCCCATGACCATCGAACTGGGCTTTGCCGGTTTGTTCATCGCCTCGCTAATCGGTATCCCGTTGGGCATTATCTCCGCCGTTAAATATAACTCCGGTATCGATGTGGCGACAATGGTCGGCGCCAATATCGGCGTATCGATGCCCGTCTTCTGGTTGGGGCTGATGATGGCCTATGTCTTTGCCCTGCTGCTTAAAGATACGCCCTTCTGGTTGCCTCCCTCCGGCAGATTATCGGCGGGAATGGCCTCCATCCCCTTTTATGAGGTTTACAACATCACCTTTAAAGAGGGAACAGTTTGGGCGGCGCTGGGCGAATTTTTCAGCAATATGTTCATCTTCAATTCCATCATCACTTTCGATTGGGTGGTCTTGAAAGATGCCGTTACTCATTTAATTCTCCCTTCGCTGGCCTTAAGCACCATCCCGATGGCGATTATTGCCCGCATGACCCGCTCCAGTATGTTGCAGGTACTCGATCTGGATTACGTGCGGACAGCGCGGTCCAAAGGGTTAATTGAGTACCGGGTAATTTTGAGACACGCTTTCCGCAACGCCCTGTTACCCATTGTGACCATTATCGGGCTTCAGTTCGGCACCGTCTTCAGTGGCGCCATCCTCACCGAAACAATTTTTAGCCTGGCCGGTGTGGGCCGTAGCTTGTTTGAAGCTATCACCGCCCGCGATTTCCCCATCATCCAGGGGTTCACCGTTGTGGTTGCCATTGGCTATATCACCGTAAACTTGCTGGTTGATTTATCGTATGCCCTCCTGGACCCGCGTGTTCGGCTTGATTAAGCCATTGATTACGCGCTCAGGGTAAAAAATGACGAGAGAATTATGACGACAACAGACAACGCCACCTCAATGAGTTCCACCAAACGTGAATATCGTTCTGACGGATTGTGGATCATCGCCCTCAAACGATTATTTCGGCAGCGGTCGGGTATTGCCGGTATGGTGATTTTGGGTTTTTTGGTATTGACGG
>JAJRUC010000327.1 GCA_024278015.1 Chloroflexota bacterium | reverse complement strand
CTGAGGGGGGAGGATTTTACTTTCCCCCTTGCAAGGAGGGGGGAGGGTTTTACTTTCCCCCTTGCAAGGGGGGAGAATGTAACACTTCCCCCCGTCAACGGGGGGATTGAGGGGGGGAAAAAATGGCAAAACCGCTCTAATTGGTAACTTTATCTCTGATGCCTGAGTAGTTACTGTTATTTTATGACGCGGTTGAGTATATTATCTTCAAACTGAACGCAAGTTAGATGAACAACACCTGGGCGCCCTCGCTCATTTCCATGAATTCCATCGCCCCGACTACTTCATCAATTTGCTCACACAAATCGTCTTTGGTCAATTTCATCATATCCATTGACATTTTGCAACTGTACATTTTGCCCCCGGCATCAGAAATCATTTCCAGAAACTCATCTACGGGGGGGAAGTCGAGTTTTTCAATTTCTTTCTTCATCATAACCGAGGCCATAGCGGTCATGCCGGGCAATACGCCCAGCAGGTTGGGCATGCCCATACATGGGTTGCCGAGCGGGGTGGCTTTCAAGTTGGTCATCTTCTTTTTGGTAATCATATCCAGCCCCCAAAAGGTGAAGAACATCGTGACGTCAATGCCCTCCATCAGGGCGGCGTTGGCTAAAATCAGGCCGGGATAGGCCATATCCAATGTGCCTTTTGAACAAATGATACACAGTTTGCGGTCTGCACCGTTTGTGTCTGACATTTTACGCTCCCTTGTATTAATAATGTTTCAGGTTTCAGGTTTCGGATTGCAGCGTTACACCCCGAAACCTTGAATTGTGACCAAACGTCTAAATACAGCCGGTCGGTTTGCCCAAACCGGCAATACGGGCGATTTTTTTGGCCGGGCCTTTGGGAAAAAGTTTGTAAAGTTGTTTGGTGGGCACGCCGCCCACTTTGGTGATACGGCGCAGACCGGGCGCTTCGCCGGTTTGCTGGTAGTCCTGCCGCGTAAAATCAACTACTTTCCAGTGGTCTTCGGTCAGGGTAAGGCCCAATTCCGCGGCCATCGCCTCGGCAATGGCTTCGGTCCACTGGGCGGGGTCGGTCAGAAAGCCTTCTTCATCAACGTTGACAACGGCGCCTGCAATTTCTTTGGTACTCATTCGGGTTGCTCCTTGATTTACATAGTTTGATTTTTGATGATTAATTCAATCCGCCACCGATTTCAGCACGTTCAGCGTTTTGGCCAGGCCGCGCTTGACGGCGGGGTCGTTTAACTGGCGGATGATGCCCAGCAGCGAAGTATCGGCCGGCTCTTCATCCTTAACGGCGCTGACCGTCGAGCGCATCATTTGCATCAGTTCAGGCTGGGTCATCTCTTTGACGGTCTGCAAAATCAGGACGATGTTCTCGCCCAGCAAACGCACATCCTCTTCATCAAACGAGGCGACAATCCGGTCCAGAATATCAAAACCGCCCTGCATAAAGACGAAGTATCCTTTGCGCTCCATCTCTTCCAGCCGATTCATCAAGACGACAAACGCATCCTGGCTGAGGGGGCCGAAATCCTGCCAAAGTTCCATCAAGCTCTCAAGCTGGTCAAGCATCTGGTTCAGGTCGCGGGTGCTGCGCAACAGTTTTTTGAACAGATAGAGAATGTCCTCAAATTGCACGTAACTTTCAATTTCATCCAGTTGCTCTACCGAAATCCGAAAGAGGTCGTTGATGATGGGCGTCGCGTCGGCTTTCAACTCGTCCCATTCCTGCCGACGCCGGCGCTGGGCCAGCGCTTCTTCGGTTAAAAAGGCAACTTGCGTGGTCAGAGCGTCAATTTTGTGATTCAGTTCGGCAATGGTGGGGTCTCCCACTGTGGTCGAATCCATGTCAGGGCCTCCTATTGCCATTTTCCGGCCATTGTCATTTGGGCGGCAATGGGCAATTCTTTACCTTTAAGCAGTAAATTCCAGTACATCCAGCGGAACATCATTTTGCCCCAGTGGTTCATTTCTGATTCTTGCAACAGCGAGAAGGGGCCAACGCCGGGCAACGGGAATTTGCCGGGCAGGGGTTCCACATCGTAGTTAAAGTCGATGAGGATACCTTTGCCGAAGCCTGATTCGATGTAGCAGTTGGCGTGGCCGTCGAATTTTTGCAGCATGTCCAGACCATCAATGTAGCGCAGGAAGTTTTCGGTGAAGATTTCTACGGCAAAGTGAGCCACGGAACCGGCTTTTGAGGTGGGCAGGTTGGCGGCATCGCCCAAAGCAAAAATGTTATCGAATTTTTTGGACAGGAAATTGTGCTTGTCCACCGGCACGTAATTCATTTCGTCGCCCAGGCCGGATTTCCCGATGACCTCGGCGCCCATATTGACGGGGACCGTCACCAGCAAATCATAGGGGACTTCGTCTTCTTCATAAGAAATAATCTTTTTGGCCTCCGGGTCAACCCGCTCAATGTAATAATCGGGCACAACGTTAACATTCTTGTCTTGCAGAATGTTGCCCAGCAATTTGGCGGCGCGCGGTTTGGTGAAGGCGCCGGGCAGGGGCGTAACCAGGGTCAGGTCTATCCGGTCTCGCAGGCCCTTTTCCTGAAAGAACCAATCGGCCAAAAAGATAAATTCCAGGGGGGCCACCGGGCATTTGTAGGGCAGGTCAACAATGTTCAGCACCAATCGCCCGCCCTGCCAGCCGCGCAGGTGCCGGGCCAGAGCTGTGGCCCCTTCAATGGTATAGAAATCGAAGATGCTTTTGTGCCATTCGCCGGCGGCCATACCGGGGGTTTCCGCCGGGCGAGGGTGCGTGCCGGTGGCAATGACCAGAAAATCGTATCCAAGGTAGCGGTTATCTTTGGCAACCCGCACCCGGTTTTTTTCCGGCTCAATCATGGTAATTTCAGAGACAATCATTTTCACTCCGGCGGGGATGAAGTTCCGTTTGGGCTTGATGACATCGTTTTTACCGTAGATGCCAAAGGGGATGAACAGAAAACCGGGTTGGTAGTAGTGGGTTTCGTGCTGGTCTACAATGGTAATTTGCCATTCATCGGGGTCCAGCATGTGGTGCATTTTGTTGGCGACCATGGTACCGGCGGTACCGGCCCCCAGAATGAGTAGTTTTTTCATGCGAATTCTCCTGTCTAGGAATTTACCAGTTCGGCAATGGAATTTAGTTTGCTCACCAAAATAATACGCTCGGTGATAATGTGGGTGACAATAGTAGCGACGCGCTGCACCACCGAAAGAGCCAGCGTCTGTTGCGGCGCATCCAGGTAGAAAACTTCGTTGACGTGGGGCAAAAAATCGTCGGCGGTCAGCCCGAATTTCCGGGCCATAACCTGCACGTCTTCCGGGGCGGGCGGCCAGGTATCCGGCGCAATGCCGCCGATGACCACCATGCCTTTCAACTCCGTCCCCACGCGAATGAAGGCCCGCGCCCCCAACAACCCCAGGTGGCTGCGGATGAGTTTCGGCTCAAGGTCAAGTTCGGCCCCCATCCTGGCCCAGTCTGCCACGCACAGTTTCACTGAATCTGGAAACCGGCTGACCAGGGCAAACAAGCCGCACGGATTGCTGACTGCGGTGACGGGGTTGCCGTCCATATCGGTGATAACCAGCATGGTGCCGATGGTGTCGGCGAAGGTATCCTGAATGAGCTGGACGCAATCAAGGGGCAACAGAGCCTGAAAGTCTTCGGGGGGGAAAGCGGCCACCGACGGGGCGAGTGGGGCGGCAAGCGGGGATGCGGGGTCCGCAGTCGCGGGCAGGTCGGTGGATTGTTGCTTGAGCCAGGCCTGGAACTGGTCTGCCGGAAAGCGCCACTGCCGGCCGATTTTTATGGCGGGCAACCGGCCGGATTCGGCCATGCGGTAAACCGTTGAGCGGTCTACATGTAATAACGTTTGGACATCTTTGGCAGTGAACATATCGTCATCCCGTATCTTTGTGAAATACATAACTTGACATCAGTATAATACAAATGCACAAGCCGCACAAGTGACATTAATCACTATTATAACGTTACTAATGTCACAAGTGCAGATTATGCGTATTATGCAGACTGTGCATATCACAATGCCGCAGGGCGCAGCCCGTGAGACAGCGCCAAAACCCGACAAGGCTGTTGTAATGTGCCCCGCACGGGGTAATGTCGCCCGACAAAAATATTTTCGCCGGAAAAAACGTAGAGGCACGATGCATCGTGCCTCTACCGGGCCGGCTATGGGTTCGCCCCGCCGGCTAAATGATGCGGCTTTCGCAGGGGCGGCTCGCGAACCGCCCCTGCCCGGCAAAGCGGCATGTCAAACGCAACCTTAAAATCTGCTTGGCAACAGCCCCGCAAAACCCAAACCTGCCATTGGTTTCTTCCCTGTTCGCGTGTATAATTCAGTCCTGATTTGCCACTTTTTTCTGACGAAAGCAAAGGACCACCTATGATTACCACCGACCAAATTCAAACCGTGCGCCAAACCCGCCGGGCCGACCCCACCCTGAGCTGGGGCCTTGTGCCCACAATGGGCGCCCTGCACGAAGGCCACCTGTCGCTGGTGCGCTGCGCCCGCGCCCAAAATGACCGCGTGGCCGCCAGTATTTTTGTCAACCCCACCCAGTTCGCCCCCACCGAAGACCTGGCCACCTATCCGCGAGACCTGGCCGGCGACCTGGCCAAACTCAAGGCCGAGGGCGTCGATCTGGTCTTCACCCCCACCGAAGCCGTGATGTACCCGCCCGGTTTTCAAACCACCGTCACCCTCTCTCAGGTGACCAAACCGCTGGAAGGCGCCGCCCGCCCCACCCATTTTCAGGGCGTAGCCACCGTCGTCGCCAAGCTGTTCAACATTGTGCAGCCCACCCGCGCCTATTTTGGACAAAAAGATGCCCAGCAGACCGTGGTCATTCGCCGGTTGATTCACGACCTCAACTTTAATGTAGAGATGGTTGTTTGCCCCATTGTACGAGAGGCCGACGGTCTGGCGTTGAGTTCGCGCAATGCGTATCTTGATGAAAATCAGCGCCCGGCGGCCACCGTGCTGCATCGCGCCCTGTTGGCGGCCAAAGCGGCCTTTGAGGCGGGCGAGCGCGATGCCGAACAGGTGCGCCGCATCATGCGCCAAACCATCGCCGCCGAACCGCCGGCCCGCATTGAGTACGTCAGCGCCGCCGAGGCCGCCGCCCTGGTGGAGGTACAGCAAATCAGCGGCCCAACCCTGCTCTCAATGGCCGTTTTCTTCGGCAAAACGCGCCTGATTGATAATATGCTCATCAACGATTAACCCACTTTTCGGAGGAATAATGCCCCAAAAAACCTACCGGCTTTCGCCCTGGAGCCTGGACGACCTGCTCCCTTCAACAGACCGGACCGTTGTCAAGAAGGCCACCGCCACCCTGGAACAGGCCGTGCAAGCTCTGGAAGCCGCCCGCGAAACTCTAACGCAATTCATCAGCACGAACGATTTCAACGCCTTTTTGCGCAAATACGAGGCGGCCATGCACGCCGCCTATCGCCTGAACGCTTACGCGGAACTCTGGTTCACCACCGATACCCAATCGCAAGAGGCGCTCGGCTTCAAAGGCCGCATCGACCAATTGATGCTGGCCGCCCAAAATCGCACCCTCTTCTTCTCGTTGTGGTGGAAAGAACTTGACGACGAAACCGCCGCCCGTTTGATGGCAGAAGCGGGCGACCTGGCCTATTTTTTGCAGCAAATGCGTAATTTTAAGCCCTACACCCTCTCTGAAGCGGAAGAAAAGGTCATCAACCTGAAAAATGTCAACGGCATAGACGCGGTTGTCACCCTGTACGATATGATTACCAACAAGTTTGAGTTTTCACTGACGGTGGACAGCGAACAAAAAACCCTCACCCGCGAAGAGTTGATGGCCTACGTGCGCAGTTCCAGCCCGGAGTTACGGCAAGCCGCCTACGATGAATTGTATCGCGTTTATGGCGATAGCGGCACGCTGCTGGCCCAAATTTACAACTATCGCGTCAGAGACTGGGCTAACGAAAAGGTTCAGCTCAGAAATTTTGAAACGCCCATCGCCGTGCGCAACCTGGACAACGATTTGCCCGACACCGTGGTGAACACCCTGCTGGATGTTGTGGCTGAAGAAGCGCCCGTGTTTCACCGATACTTCAAACTGAAGGCCAAATGGCTGGGCATGGAAAAATTACGGCGCTACGACATTTACGCTCCGCTCAGCGCCTCCGGCAAAAAGGTTGAGTTCAACGACGCCGCGCATCTGGTGCTGGAAACCTTCGACCGGTTTTCGCCGGAAGTGGGCCGCCACGCCCGCCGCGTCTTCGATGACCGGCACATCGATTCGGAGATACGGCCCGGCAAGCGGGGGGGCGCGTTTTGCGCCAGCATCTATCCAGAAATTACGCCCTACATCCTGATAAACTACACTGGCGAAGTCCGGCAGGTGGCGACTCTGGCCCACGAACTGGGCCATGCCGTCCACGCCATGCTGGCTCAGGACCATTCCATCCTGACCTTCCATTCCGCCCTGCCTATGGCGGAAACGGCCTCGGTTTTCTCTGAAATGCTGCTGACCGACCGCCTCCTTTCGGCAGAAAAAGACCCCGCCGTGCGCCGCGACCTGCTGGCCTCGGCCCTGG
>JAJRUC010000326.1 GCA_024278015.1 Chloroflexota bacterium | reverse complement strand
GCAATTCAAACATCAATTGCAGGTTGCCCTGCACGGTATTCCGGGGCTGCAAGGGATGGGTGGCGGCGAATTTGCGCATGGCGGCAGCGGCTTCGTTGACTTTGGGGTTGTATTTCATTGTACATGACCCCAACGGATAGAAGACGCTGTCGATGGAGTAGTTCTTCTGGCTGAGACGCACGTAATGCCGGGTCAGGTCCAGTTCGGCCACTTCCGGCAGGTCGGGCGCTTCTGCCCGCAAGTATTCCTGGGGCAGGTCGGCGGCGGGAACGTCCAGTTCCGGCAAAGAGAAGCCTTCGCGTCCGGGAGATGATATTTCAAAAATCAATGGCTCGTACATCAGGCCACCTCCTTCAAAGCTGTCGCAAATTTATCAAGCTGCGCCCGCGCGTTCATTTCGGTAACGGCCACCAGCATTTGATTTTGACGGTCGGGGTATCGCTGCGATAAATCGTAGCCGCCGATAATTTTACGGCCAAGTAATAATTGGTTGATTTCGGCCACGGGTTTGGGGCACTGAATGACAAACTCGTTGAAGAAGGGTTTGGTGGTGAGGAGCGAGTAGCCGGGCAGTTTGTCAATTTCGGCGGCCAGGTAGTGGGCTTTGTGATAGCTCAGTTCGGCCACGCGGCGCATACCCTGTTTGCCCATCGCAGCCAGGTAGATGGATGCGCCCAGGGCCACCAGGCCCTGATTGGAGCAGATATTGCTGGTGGCCTTTTCGCGGCGAATGTGTTGTTCGCGGGTGGAAAGGGTCAGCACAAACCCGCGCCGGCCTTTGGTATCGACGGTTTGGCCCACCAGACGACCGGGCATTTTGCGGACGTATTTTTGTTTGGCGGCAAAAATGCCCAGGTACGGGCCGCCGAAATTCAGGGCGTTGCCCAGGGCGTGGCCTTCGGCAGTGGCAATATCGGCGTCGTAATCGCCGGGCGGGGTAAACAGGCCCAGGCTGTGGGGGTCAACGTGCATCACAAACAACGCGCCCACGGCGTGGACAGCCTCGGCCAGGCCGCGCGCGTCTTCCAGCTCGCCAAAGAAATTGGGCGATTGGACAATGAGGCAGGCCGTATCTTTATCAAGCATCGCCTTGAGGGCATTCAGGTCGGTGGCGGGGTCATCATCGCCCGCCACTTCAATATCGGTGCCCTGAAAATAGGTGCGCATCACGGCCCGATAGTTCGGTTTGACGGCCGGGGAAACCAGTACTTTTTTGCGTTTGCCACGGGCCACGTTGCAGGCCATCAGGGCGGCTTCGGCCAGAGCCGTGGCGCCGTCGTAATGGCTGGCGTTGACCGCATCCATTTTTAACAAATTGGCGACCATGGTCTGGTATTCAAACATGGCTTGCAAGGTTCCCTGGCTCACTTCGGGCTGGTAGGGAGTGTAGGCGGTATAAAATTCGCTGCGAGACTGCATTTGAGTGACCAGACTGGGCACAAAATGATTGTACGCGCCCGCGCCCAAAAAGTTGGCGTAATGGTGGGCATCGGCGTTTTTATCGCTCATGGCAGTCAGTTCCGCCAAAATTTCCATTTCAGACAAAGGGCCGGGCAGGTTCAGGTTGGGGAACCGAACCGCCTCCGGCACCGCCTCGAACAAAGCGGCCACCGATTCCACCCCGATTGCCTGTAACATAGCCTTTTTATCGGCCTCGGTGTTGGGGATATAATTCATTATAAAAGTCCTTTATTCAATTGACGCTTCGTACTGTTCCGGCGAAAGCAATTCATCCCATTCGGCGGGGTTGCCGGGGGAAATTTTAATCATCCAGCCCGCGCCGAAGGGGTCTGAGTTGACGACTTCCGGGGTGTCTTCCAGGGTGTCGTTGATGGCAACCACTTCGCCGGAGACGGGCATATACAAATCGCTGGCGGCCTTGACCGATTCCACCACGCCGAAGACATCCCCTTTGGCCAGGGCATCGCCCACGTCGGGAAATTCCACAAAGACAACGTCGCTCAGGCTGTCCTGGGCGTGGTCAGAGATACCAATCACAATCACGTCGCCTTCTTTACGCGCCCATTCGTGAGATTCCATGTACCTGGCATTCTTGTCGAGTTTCATTCTTTTGCTCCTTTCGTGCAAATAAATTTTGGTTGGTTGTCTTGGTGTTTATCCGTAAATTAATTACGCCGGGTGATGGTCAGGCCAGTTGAGGTTGAAAACAACCGGATGCGCGCTTTTTACCCCCTCCCCGGCCACCTGTGCCCTTCGGGTATCCCCCTCAAAGGGGGAGGGCCTTTCCCCCCTCACAGAGGGCGCGAAGCGGTTTCTCCATCAGGGATTAATGGGGGAGCCACTACAACTTCATCGGCTTGTTGTTTGACAGTGAGTGCCACAAGTATTTTACGGATAGACACTTATTTATAGGCCGGTCGATAGAAGGGTCGGCGGATAATGAGGGCCTCTTTAAGCTTGTTTCTGATTTCTATCCGGATTTTGGTGCCGGGTTTGGCGATGCCGGCGGGCACAAAGGCGTGTCCGGCGAATTTTTCGGCGGTGGGGGCAAAAATACCGGCCACCACATGCCCCACCTTTTCAGCCTGATAGTACACGTCGTAGCCTTCGCGGGGCACGCTGCGGTCTATCATTTCAAAGCCCACCAGCAGCCGAGACGGGCCTTCCAGCTTTTGTTTGAGGATAGCCTGCCGGCCGATGAAATTTTTGTTGAGGGACAGCACCCAGCCCAAACGGGCCTCGATGGGGGTGATACCGGCGTTGATTTCGTGGCCGTACAGGGGGAAGCCCGGTTCAAAGCGCAGGCTGTCGCGGGCGGCCAGGCCAACGGGGATGAGGCCTTCGGATTTTCCGGCTTCCAGCAGGCTTTCCCACATTTCTACGGCCTGCTCCGCCGGGAAGAAAAGCTCCACGCCGTCTTCGCCGGTGTAGCCGGTGCGGCTGATAAGGGTGCTGATACCGTTTACTTTGCCTTCGGCAATGGTAAAGCGGGCCACACTCTTCATGGAAACGTCCGTCAATTTTTGCAAAATGCGGATAGCTTGCGGGCCTTGCAGGGCCAGCATGTAGGTTTCGTCGGAAACATCGGTCACGGTCACATCAAAGCCGACGGTCTGGGCCTGCATCCAGGCCAGGTCTTTTGCCCGGTTAGAGGCGTTGAGGGCAATAAACCAGCGGTTCGGGAGGCGATAGAGGTAAATATCGTCAACAATGCCGCCGTCTTCGTAGCACATCAGGGCGTAGTGGGCATCGTTGACCTTCATGGTGGTCACATCCCAACTGGTCAGCCGGTTCAGGTAGGCTTCGGCCTGCGAACCGCTGACCGAAAACTGGGCCATGTGGTCAATATCAAACAGCCCGGCGGCCCGGCGGGTAGCGCGGTGTTCTTCTTTGGGGCCGGTGGGATACTGCACCGGCATTTCCCAGCCGGCAAAGGGGACCATCCGCCCGCCGTGAGCCACGTGCCAGTCGTACAAATTCGTCCGTTTAAGCGTTTCAGCCGATTGAGTCATCGCAAATCTCTCCTTGTGTTGCAGCATCAGTTTTTAAAAACAAAACGAGCGTCTTGACAAAACGCCCGTTGACTCTGTCCTGAACCTGAGAGATTGGCCTCACCGGATTGGTGAAAGTTGCCCCTTCGGTGTCTTTAACTTCTATCATAGAAAGCAAAAGCACTCTCCAGAGTTGCTGTATCATAACGATTCTTTTGCCTGAGAGTGTCATTTGCAGTAAGGCGTTTACCCTTGCAAACTTGCACCTTCGGCGCCCCAATCTGACGGAGTCTCTCTCGCTACGCATCAACCAGCCATGATATTCTTTTAGGATGCATATCAAATGCTTTTTCAGTGTAACATGAGGCGGGAATTTTGTCAATTTGTCCGACAACCTTACACAATATAAACAGGACTTACGCAGTTGCGGTAAACCACGGTGTTCTACCCCCTCCCCGCTTGAGGGCGCGAAGCGGTTTCCTCATCAGGGACTGAGGGGGGTAAAATGCCGCAACTGCGTAAGTCCTGATAAAATGTAAATTGCAAAATTTTCCGGGTTTTCTGAAAAATCAGGGACGTTCAACAACCTGTCATTACCAGGCGCATTTCTTGCGCCGAAGTAATCTTTCTATTTCCATTTTGGATTTTACACTACATTGCCCCCCATGCGCCTATTGACGCTGCCCACCCTTAGCGTATACAATATACTCAACTGCGTCACAGACGAACACAGTTTTTCACTGATATATGTTGGTTCGGGGTAGGGACAACCCTGGTGGTTGCCCTGTGTTTCAGCCCGAATTTGGGCGACCACAAGAGTCGCCCCTACAAAAACCGGCGCATTCCTGCAAATCCATGTTATTTGTAACCAATCCCCCCCCCTCTGATGAAGCAAACGCTTCGCGTAACTCCCCCCTCGTGAGGG
>JAJRUC010000325.1 GCA_024278015.1 Chloroflexota bacterium | reverse complement strand
GACCGCGCGATGGCTACGTCCTTGATGGATTTTACCCGGATATCCGGGGCAATTGTCCACGGGTCGCCGTTGCTGTTAAGAGGCTGGCCCGATACGGCGTAGCGGGCGGCCTCTCTAACGGCAAATTGCGCCGCAATGTAGGATTGAATTATGTGCGCCCCTTCGGCAATGCCCAAAAACAGCAGCGCCAGCAAAGGTAAAATCAGGGCGAACTCAACCAGACCTTGACCGTTCTTTTTTGGTTTTATCATCATTTAACGCCTCGTCACCAAGCATCGAAAGATTAGCGTGAATTTACATTTTTTTCAACTACAAGCATAGTCCAAATTGAGCTTGTCGGCTATGGGGGAATCCCTGATTCGGTTAGAAAATTCTCTTATTTTTGCGGGAAACGCAAAAAAACGCCCCCCTTTCCCGGCGTTTAACCGGAGAAAGACGGGCGTTAGTGACTGTTCACCCCCCTCTAACGCCCCCCTTTCAAGAGGGGAGTGACGCGAAGCGGTTTCTTTATCAGGGGGGCAGGCAGCAAAAGAGCGCTATTTATCGTTACAAATGCTTATGTCTGAACAGTTGCGGGCGTTAAATGATTTGGGGCGCAACCGGACGCGCCAACCGGCCTTGGCGGCCTAATTCAAAGGCGCGGCGATACACTGTTTCATATCCCTTGACGTTAATATCGCGGGGATTGCCGATAGTTTGCGGGTCTTCGAAGGCAATTTTTGCCAGCACAGGAATTTCTTCCTCTTTGAAGCCCAGCGTTTGCAGCGACGGAATTTCCACATCTTCCGTCAGGCGCATCACGGCTTCCACCGCTTTTTCGGCGGCCTGCCACAGGCTCAGGCCCCGAATATCCTCGCCCAGAGCTTGCGCAATGCGGGCAAAGCGTTCCGGTTCGCCCTTGAAGTTGTATTCCATCACCGGCCCCAGCAGCCGGGCCGTGAGCGCCCCGTGCGGCACATTATGCACCCCCCCCGCCGACTGGCTCATGGCGTGGGCCGCGCCCGCGCTTTCGGTGCCGTAAGACAGGCCGGCCAGCATGGCCGCCTGGCTCATCATTGTCCGCGCTTCGGCGTTGTGGCCCTGGGCAAAAGCAACGCGCAAATAGCGGGCAATATACTCCATCGCCAGCAAAGCCACCGAATCTGAAATGGGTTGGGCATAGGAACTGGTGTAACATTCCACAGCGTGGGCCAGCGCATCCATGCCCGTGCCGGCCGTTACATGGGGGGGCAGGTTAAAGGTCAGTTCCGGGTCGATTAAGGCTACCCAGGCCCCAATCAGGCCGGTTCCCCCCGCATTAAACTTGATTTTGCGGTTTTTGTCGGTGATAACGGCCCATAACGTCACTTCGCTGCCCGTTCCGGCGGTGGTGGGTACGCAAATAGTGGGCGGAATTCGTTTTTTGATGGGCTGCGGATCGGCCCATTCGTAATCCAGAATTGAACCGCCATTACTGGCCACCACCCCCACCGATTTGGCGGTGTCCATCGAACTGCCCCCGCCCAGACCGATGATGCCGTCGCATTGTTCTGCGGTATAAAATGTGGCCGCGCCGTCTATCAAGGCAATGGGCGGGTTGGCCGCCACCGTATCAAAGACCGCGAAATCCATATTGGCCGCTTTAAGCGGAGCCGTGGCCCGCTCCAGAATACCGGCTTGCACAATACCGGGGTCGGTTACAACCAGGGGCTTTTTCATACCCAGCGCTTTGGCCTGATTGGCCAGGTCTTTAACGGCTCCCAACCCGTGTTTCATCACCATCGGAATTTCGAAACTGCGAATGTTCATCTCTGAACCTCCCATAAATGAAAGAAGATACTGCGTTTGATTGTTCAAAAAATCACCCGAAGTATATTATAGATATATCAAAAAGTCAAGAAATTTCCGAACTGAAAATCGCCGGTTGCGGCACTTGTCTTTTGACATTTATCCGAAATCTTTTATTATGATGGCTGGAGATACCCATTGACAGTTAATTGAATACCCGCCCAGGTTGGCCCAAGGAAGTCCGTTTATGTTCACCTCTGAAAGTGATTATCAAATTTACAGCCGTAATTTGTGGAAGATTTTTGGCCCACACCCCCGGCAGGTCAAACAAAATCTTGACCTGAGCCTGTCGCGGGCTGAAGTGCTTAAGCAAACCGGACATGTGGTGGCCGTAAAAGACGTGTCGTTTGGGGTGCGCAAAGGCGAAACCTTTGTGGTGATGGGCCTGTCCGGCAGTGGAAAATCGACGTTGGTGCGCTGTATCTCCCGCTTGATTGAACCCACGGACGGGCAGGTTGTCATTGAAGGCGACGATTTGACCAAAATGAACGAGAAGCAGCTTAGAGAACTGCGTCGCAACAAAATCAGCATGGTTTTTCAGCATTTCGGCCTGTTCCCCCACCGAAAAATCATCGACAACGCCGCTTACGGCCTGGAAATCCAGGGCATCGACAAAGAAACGCGCCACGCCCGCGCCACCGAAGTGCTGGAGATTGTGGGCCTGAAGGGCTGGGAATATCACTATCCGGGCGAACTAAGCGGCGGCATGCAACAGCGGGTGGGCATTGCCCGCGCTCTGGCCGTCGACCCGGAAATCTTACTGTTCGATGAACCCTTCAGCGCCCTCGACCCGTTAATTCGGCGCGAAATGCAGGACGAACTCATCAACCTGCAAAAGATGATGCAAAAAACCATCATTTTTATCACCCATGATTTTCTGGAAGCGGTTAAACTGGGCGATTATATTGCCATTATGAAAGACGGCGAAATTGTGCAGGTGGGGACGCCTCAGCAGGTTATCCTGAATCCGGTTGATGAATATGTGCGCGAATTTACCAAAGATGTGCCCCGCTCCCGGGTGATAACCGCCCGGTCAATTTTGCACCCGTGCCGGTCGCTGGCTTTCGATACGGATTCGTGCCAAACCGTGCGGGCTTTAATGGAAGAATGTGGTCAGCCCTTTGCCCTGGTGCGGAACAAGCAAAACCATTTTCTGGGTTCGGTGTCGGTTGAGGCGGTGGAAAAGGCCATTCGCGCCGGCCGGACGGATTTGCGGCCATTGGTTCAGCATACGCCCAAAATGGTCTTTCCGGCCACAATTTTGGCCGATTTGATTCCGGTGGTGGCGGCCGGCCCCATTCCGGTGCCGGTTATTGACGGCAGTCACCAATTGCTGGGAGTAGTAGACCAGGCTTCGGTGATACTGGCTCTGGGCAGCGATAACCGGACTATTGCGGCATAGGGGGCCGGAGAAAATTCAATGAACAATGCCCAACGTTTTAACCAATATTGGAAACAGCATCGTCAGGCCGGTATCTATATGATGTTGGCCGTGGTTGTGCTGGCCCTGCCCCTTGTTTTGAACCGCTTGCCTCTTGATTTAAGCGCCTTCCCGGAAAGCTGGAACATCCATCTGCGGGTTCCGCTTGATAATTTTGGAGACTGGGCCGTAGTAAACCGGGCCACCCATCCATTGTTCACCTGGTTTTTCGACCCCATCAGCGCCGCCATCGACTTTGGCATCCGCCGGCTGGAAGATTTATTGCTGTGGCTGCCCTGGCCGGCTATTATTTTGACAGTATTTTTATTGGGGCAGGCCGCCGGTGGTTTGCGAGTGGCTCTTCTTTCAGTGGCGGGGATGCTGTTTATGGGCATGATTGGCCTGTGGGTGCAAAGTATGCAAACTTTCGCCCTGATGGGCGTGGCCGTTTTTGTTGCCTTGCTGATGGGTATTCCGTTGGGCGTGCTGGCCGCCCGGTTTGATAAATTCGATGCGTTTTTGCGGCCTGTTCTGGATGCTATGCAAACCATGCCCGCTTTTGTGTATCTCAT
>JAJRUC010000324.1 GCA_024278015.1 Chloroflexota bacterium | reverse complement strand
TTAATTACGCCGGGTGATGGTCAGGCCAGTTGAGGTTGAAAACAACCGGATGCGCGCTTTTTACCCCCTCCCCGGCCACCTGTGCCCGTCGGGTATCCCCCTGAAAGGGGGAGGGCATTTCCCCCCTCACAGAGGGCGCGAAGCGGTTTCTTTATCAGGGATTAAGGGGGGAGCAACTACAACTTCACCGGCTTGTTGTTTGACAATGAGTGCCACAAGTATTTTACGGATAGACACTAAACGGGCGATGAAACCCCGTCCGGCGGATGGGGTTTTATTTTTGAGGAGAGGATTTTTATGATTGAGCCGGTTGACGCCGCTTCCTTTGAGCAAAAAGTATTGCAGGCCGCAATGCCCGTGGTGGTTGATGTGTGGGCCGCCTGGTGCCATCCGTGCAAAATGATGGAGCCGGCCTTTAAGGCGGCGGCGCATAAATTTCAAAACCAGGCCCGCTTTCTTAAACTTGAGGCCGATGCCAATCAGGAAATCGTCAAGCGATACAAGGTTTTGGGTATTCCTACCCTGCTCTATTTCAGCCACGGGCGGCTGGTTAATCGAAAAACCGGCCTGCAATCCGAACAGGCCATCGCCGGGAGTTTAAGGCCGCTGTTCCCCATGTCGGCAGAAGAGGCGGACAGCCGGGAAATCACCGGCATTTTTTCGCCTGCCGCCCGCATCAAATTGATGCTGGGCCTGGCTATGGCTGTGACCGTGCTGGGCGGTATCCGGTATTTTAATTGGGCGTAAGGCGGGCGCGGGGTTGCTGTTGAACATCGCCTGCGCGGGCGGCTGCAAATTCTTCAGGAACTGTTGTCATCGAAGCCGGCCCTGGTTTGCTTGTCGAAAAATTCGCGCTCAAAGAATTCTTCCAGCGCCTTTTTGCCTGCCTTGGCGGCTTCTTCCCACCCCCGCCGAAATTCAATGGACAGGCGTTTGGCTTCTTCTTCGCCGTAGGTATCCACGTAAAATCGTTTGGTCCACCGTTTTTGGCCCTTGGGGCCAATTGAGCAAAATGCCGCCCAGTAATAGGCCTTGTGTTCCTTTTTTTTATCCCAGCCATGATAGGCATGGGTGCGATATACGCCATTGATGCCGCTGGTGTTATTGGCCTGTACCGGTTTGCCGCTGCCGAATTCCTGGCGAAAGGGGCCGCGCGGCCTGGTTTGTTTGTCCGGGTTCTCGGCCAGGTACTCCCGCAGATACTCTTCGGCGGCCACCAGCGCCTTGCCCTTGCTGCCGAAGGTGTTGTCGCTGAATAGCCTGGAATGATACCCCCGCCTGCCGCCGGCCCGAACCTGCCAGCCATGTGTCCCTTTTGTAGAATTTTTTGGTTTGTCTATTCTAACGATATGGGCCATTTCACTATTCCTTTTGCAATGTTGTTTGCAGATTATTATATGATACATTGCAAAATTTTTCAAAAATTACAAGCTCATCGCAAATCCGGGTTCATTAGCGGCAAAAGTTCTTTAATCATGGTATATTCTTCGGCTTCGGATGAAATTTTGCCGTCCAGCCGCGCCTCGCGCAACTTGCGCAGCAACGCCCCCACCAGCGGCGACGGCTTCAATCCAAATTCGCGCATCAGCGTTTTGCCGTTGAGCGCGGGTTTTACATACCGCAACGATTGGCTGAATTCGGCCAGCCATTTTTTGCCGGCGGGATTATCTTCAGCCAGCCAGCACACAAAAATAGCGGTATCCTGAAAGAGATTCAGCAAGCCGAAAACCTCGCCGGGTTTTTGGGCGCGGGCCAATTGCGGCAACAGGTTTTTCAGGGCCTGAATTTGCCGCAACGGTTTTTGCAGGTTGTTGCGAATATGCAGATAGTTGAGCAACTCATCCACCTGTTCCGCCGTATGAGAAAACGTAAGTAACCCCAAATAATGTACGGTGTCCGGCGCAACGTCTGCCCACGGCGACCCGTCCCGTTTTTGGCGCAAGCGACGGCACAGGGCGGGAAACGGTGTTTCCGGTTTCAGCGCGGGGTGAATCGCGTCCAGCGCGCCGAGGTCATCCAGCCGCACAACGGCTTTTTCCGGCGCGGCTTCGCGGAAGATGTATTCCAGTTCCGTGAAAATGCGGTCGGCGCTGACGCGCCCCAGTAAATCGCGGGCGTTCAGCAAATGCTCTTGCGTCCGTCTCCCCAAATGAAAATCGAGCCGCTGTTCCAGCCGAATGGCCCGCAAAATGCGGGTGGGGTCTTCCACAAAACTGAGGCTGTGAAGCACGCGGATATGCTCGCGCTGTAAATCCTGATAGCCGCCGTAAAAGTCCAGCAAGTTCCCGAACCGGTCGGGCGCAAGCCGGATGGCCAGGGTATTGATGGTGAAATCGCGGCGGTGCAAATCCTGTTTAATGGACGATTGTTCCACTTCCGGCAGGGCGGTGGGGTGCTGGTAAAATTCCGTGCGGGCCGTGACAAAATCGAGCCGCTCAATGCCGGGCACCTGGCCTTCGGTTATCCAGTTGGCGGTGCCGAAACGTTTGTGGCTGCGCACCCGCCCGCCATATTTTTGGCAGATGATGTTTGCCAGCGCAATGGCGTCCCCTTCCACCACCAAATCAATATCCCCGCGCAAGCGGTCAAGCAGTAAATCGCGCACAAAACCGCCCACAATGTACAGGGTGGCATCCAGTTCTGCCGCCAGCTGTCCGGCGGTTTGCAGCAAAGCCAGCACTTCTGCCGAAAGATTTTTCTGCAATTGTTTGCTTAAATTCAGGATGCGCGAAGCGGGTTGGGTGGCGGCGCTGTACAAATTAATCAAATCGGTGCGGGTTACCACCCCGATGATTTTGCCGTCATCGACCACCGGAATTTGCCCCACCTGTTCGCGGAGCATGATTGTTTGCAGGTATTCCGCGGTGTCGTCGGGTGATACCGAGATGTTTCCGGCGTGCATCACCTGCGCCACCGATGTTTTTCCGAGCCGGTGGTGCATGGCGCGGTCCACTTCACGGCGGGTTAAAATGCCGACGATGGTGTCGCCGTCTGCCACGGGAAAGCCTTCAAAGCCGTAACGGGCCATCATTTCGGCGGCGGCGGCGATGGTTTGGCGAGGGGAGACGGTGCGCACGCGAAAGGACATAATTTGGCGTACCGTGGCCGCCGGCTGCACCTGCGCCTGTAATTTTGCCAGCAACTGCCGGTGAATATCATTCAGTTCCGCGCCGGTGATGTGCGCCGCCGCTGCGCGGGGGTGCCCGCCCCCGCCAAAGGTTTCGGCAATTTTCCCCACGTGAATGGCATCGGTAGTGGAACGGGCAATTAATTGCACATACCGGTTTTGCGCGTCAGCAAATCCAATCAGCAGAAACAGGCTTTCGGGGTTGTACAAATCTCGCAATTGATGCGCCAGCGAACTGATTTCCGTGACATGTTCATTTGATTGCACGGCGCTGACCATCACTTGCCGCCCGTTGATGGTGAGGGTTTCCATATATTTGATGATGGCATTGTATAAACTGGTTTGCGCGGGGGTGAGCGGATGGTGCAGAAAATCGCGCAGCACGTCAAGCTGGGCGCCCCGTTCCAGCAGCCATGCGGCGGTGCGGGCATCGGTGGGGGTAGTGTTGTGGTAGGTTAGCGAGCCGGTATCTTCATAAATACCCAACAACAGCAGGGTGGCTTCAATGGCGGATATGGTTTGGCTGGTGCGGGCAATTTCACCCACCAAATGGGTGGCAGTTGCGCCGGTGGAAACCAGGGTTGTTTCGGCCTGGGCGGGCAAATTATCTCCGGCGGCATGGTGGTCGATGACGCGCAGACGGGTGTGGGTGTTTCGTCCGCGAATTTGGGGGATGTATTGCGCGTCTACTACGGTGATTTGCGAAATACGCCCCGGCGGCTTGTGTCGAAATTCCACAAAATTGAATTCATCCCAATACAGCGTCAGAAAATCGCGCACGTTTCGGTTTACATCACGCGGAATGAGCGGGATGGCATCGGAATATAATTTTGCCGCGCCCAGCAACGATGCCACAGCATCGAAGTCGGCGCGTTCATGGGTTATGATTAGGTGCATATTTTGTCACCCTCTCCCTAACCCTCTCCCTAAAAGGGAGAGGGGAATCTCTCCCCTCTTTGAGGGCGCGAAGCGGTTTCTTCATCAGGAATTAAGGGGGGAAAAATTTCCATCAATCAACAATTTTGCACACATTCATCAGCGAGCCGATGCCTGCCACTTCAATCGTCACCGTATCGCCGTCTTGCAAAAAAACGGGCGGGTTGCGGAAGACGCCCACGCCGTGCGGGGTGCCGGTGCTGATGATGTCGCCGGGCAGCAGGGTGAAGGCGCGGCTGATGAATTCGATGAGGAATGTCACCCCGAAGCTCATCTCGCCGGTGTTGGCCTTTTGCATCACCGCGCCGTTCCACAGTCCGCGCACGGTCAGGTTTTGCGGGTCGGCAATCTCATCACGGGTCACAAGCCACGGACCGAGCGGGCAGAAGGTGTCCAGCGATTTTCCGCGCGTATATTGCTTGTCGGAAAATTGCAGGTCGCGCGCGCTGACATCATTGCAGATGGTGTAGCCCGCCACATAATCCAGCGCCGCATTTTGTGGCACATTTCGCGCCCGTTTGCCGATGATGACCGCCAGTTCCGCTTCGGCGTCCACCTGTTGGGTCAGCGCGGCCGACCATTCAATGGTGTCATTCGGCCCGATGATGGCGCCGGGGTATTTGGCGAACAGCACCGGATGGTCGGGCGGTTTTGTGCCCTGTTCCAGCGCGTGGGCGGCGTAATTGCGCCCAATGGCGATGATTTTTTGCGGATTATCAATCGGCGCGCGCAGCAGTTTTTCATCGAAAGGGATGGTCGCCTCGGCGGGCGGGTGTGCCGCCAGTTGCCGCGCGGTCGCCATTGCCGCATCGCCGAGTTGCAAAAACGACAGCATATCGGCGGGTAAATCGCCCCCGGCGGCGGCGTGCAGGTCGATAATCTGCGTCCCATCGGCGGAAATCACGCCGAGGCGCGGATTATTTTCGGTTGAAAAGGTGACGAGTTTCATGAAGTAACTCCTTTTTTGTACCCCTCTCCCGTCACTTGCGGTGACTCCCTCCCCATCACAGGGGGAGGGTTGGGGAGGGGGTGAATCTTTCTATAAAATCATCCCCAACGCAAAAAGCAGGGCGAAAACCAGTTCCAGCCGGGCGGTTCCGGCGAGGGTGGCGTTCAGCGCGCGTCCTTCGGCGTGGAAAATGTCATGCCACAGCGGTTTGACGAGCGGCAGGGAAAGCCAGGTCAGCACCACCGTGGCGGGGGCGAGTCCCGGCGCAATCATCAGGGTGGGGATGCCGTAGGCAACCACCAGCAAGACCACGTATTCCATCTGTGCGCTGTCGCGCCCCCAGCGAACTGCGAGCGTCCGTTTGCCCGCCGCCCGGTCGGAATCAATATCGCGCAGGTTGTTGACCACCAGAATATTGGTTGCCAGCAGGCCAATTGGAATGGATGCCCACCAGACTGCCGCGCTCGCGGTGTGCGCCTGCACAAAATACGTGCCGACCACCGCCGCCAGCCCGAAAAAGACGAAGACGAACACATCTCCCAGCCCGTTGTAGCCCAGCGGATACGGTCCCCCGGTGTAGGCGATGGCGGCGATGATGGAGGCAATCCCGATGGCAGCCACCACCCATCCGCCGACGATGAGCAGATATACGCCGACGAGTACCGCCAGGGCGAAAGTGAGCCACATGCCCGTTTCCACCGCTTTCGGCGAAAGAAGCCCCGCCTGGGTGACGCGGGTCGGTCCGAGACGCGCGCCGGTGTCGGCGCCTTTTTTGAAATCGTACACATCGTTGGCGAAATTCGCGCCGATTTGCAGCAACAGCGCGCCGAGCAGCGCCGCCAGCGCGGGCAACGGGCTGAATACGCCATCGTGCCACGCCACCGCCGCGCCGACAATCACCGGCGCGGCGGCAGCGGGCAGCGTCTTCGGGCGCGCGGCAAGCATCCATGCGGAGAGTTTCGAGGTTGGGGTTTCAGGTTTTGGGTTCATAAAGTTGGTGTTCCGTGACGTTCTCTCCCCTTAACTTCCCTTCCCAGAGGGGGGAAACACACTCTCCCCCAAATTTTGGAGGAGGGTTGGGGAGGGGGTGAATTCTCATACCCTGATTATATCAAATTCTACCAGCGGAGCGAATTTTTGGGCATAAGGTTTTCGGGGTCAAAAATTGTAGGAGTATGACGCATCGTGCCCCTACGGATTTGCCTCTTTTTGTCAGGGTCAATGCAGGTTTTATGGTATAATGGTATAAACTGCCGAATTATATCAAAAGGGGAGGATATTGATGGGTGATGTTTTCGAGGTTGATCTATTTGTATCCGGGCCGATTACAATCAATCGGAATACTGTACGGCTGAATGAGGCAAAAGGAATGCGATTTGATGATCCATTCTATAGCGATGTTGAACTCCGCAAAACTGGAAGCAGGGGCGTGCAAGCAACGGTCACTGCGCGCGCTTCGACGGCTGAATTGGCCCGCGAAGCTGCTACCTATTTTTTTCGCAAATGTTGGATATGCTTGTTCTCCGAAAAAAAGTGCCAATGGAGATTCGCTCGTTCGATGAGCGGCAAAACCGCTTTATGCGGAGTTTCCCCGAACGTTGTGTCATTGGGAGGCAGGAATGGCATGAAGCGTT
>JAJRUC010000323.1 GCA_024278015.1 Chloroflexota bacterium | reverse complement strand
CGTTTGAGGTATTCCTGGCCCTGCCATATCTGGTCACCATCGCCGCGCTGGCTATTGCCGGACGCAATGTGGCCTATCCGGGCGCGTATCTTAAGCCGTATCGTCGCGAGTAATAACACGAAAAGCACGAAAGGGGACACGAAGAGCGCGAAAGGGGACACGAAAAGCGCGAAAGGGGACACGAAAAGCACGAAGGGCACATTCTACATCTCCCATTTCCTCTCCTTCTACGCCCTGAAAAATAAATCCATATAATCCTTAAAAGGAGTGTCATTATGGACAAATTCATGCGAGCCGCCATTGAAGAAGCCAAAAAAGGGCTGGCCGAGGGCTGAATTCCCATAGGTTCTGTGCTGGTGATTGACGGTAAAATTGTGGGTCGTGGTCACAACCGGCGGGTGCAGAAGGGGAGCGCCATTTTGCATGCCGAAATGGATGCCATTGAAAACGCCGGTCGCCTGAAGGCCAGCGAATACAAGCGAGCCGTGTTGTATTCCACCCTTTCTCCCCGTGATATGTGCAGCGGCGCGGCCCTGCTGTATAAAATCCCCAAAATCGTCGTCGGCGAAAATAAAACGTTTCAAGGTCCGGAAGATTATGTCCGCTCGCGGGGGGTTAAACTGGAAATCCTGAACGATGAAACGTGCATCCAACTGATGACCGATTTCATCGCCGCCAAACCTGAATTGTGGAACGAAGACATCGGCGAATAAGGCTTCAATCGGCGAGCAACAGCCGTTTTAAAAAAGCCTGCGTTTGGGGAAAGTAAAAGATGTTGGTGTGATGCACGCCGGTCAGGTTCAGGCGGGTGGCTTCCGGCGGGGGGCGCAAACGGTCATCGGGGTTAAAGACCAGCAGATTTTCGGCTGCCAGCCAGGGGGGCAGGCTGGTAGTGCGAATTTTCGGCTTGTCGACGGCCCACACGCGGGGCGTATCGACAATCAGGTCGTTGAAGCCGGCAAAAATATTGTCTGCGGCTGAGTCAATCGCTTCTGAGCGGTCTGCTCCGGCCAAAGGGCGGAAGGCCCGGGCCAGCAGGCCGGCGTAATTGATTTCGTTGGGCCGGGGTTCGTAATTGGCGGCGACGGCCGCACAGGTTACGCCTTTCGCCGGGCCGCCGCCTCGCTGCAAGCGGCCCAAAAAATCATCCGGCCCCACGGCCCGTGGATTTTGGGCGTACAGGCCGGGCATTTCTTGCAGCAAACGGTCTGCCGCCCCTTCCAGCCAATCTCCCTGCGTGAGCAGTTGCACCAAAAAGCCGCTTAATCGGCCATACAAGCTGAACTGGTCAGTGTGAATCATGTTGACCAGCGTATCGGCGGCCTGCCCCCAGTTGACGGGGTCGGCCAGCGAGGTGCCGCTGTTGGGCGTGGCTACAAAAATTACCTTGTTGACCGCCTGATGACGGCCCAGCAATTCCACCAGAGCGCGGGCCACCAAACCGCCCCGGCTGTGGGTGATGATGTCCAGCCGTTTGGAACCCGTTTTCAGGCGCGAATCAAGGGCGTTCCACAGAAATCGGGCGTTTTCCTCCGGCGATTTGGTCAGCGTCCAGTGGTCAAACCCAACTATCCCCCGATAGCGTTGCCCGGCCCAATCCAGAAAATCCCCCTTAAGGGCCTTCACCGGCGACGCGGTTTTGCTGAAAGTGCCGTGAATAATCAGCAACACCCGTCCGGTTTGGGCGGCGGAGTCGTCGTTTAGCCACTGCCACGGCCCGGCGGGCAGGGCGGTTTGCGCGCCGTCGGGCTGAATGTGAAGCAGTTGCTCAACGGGAACCATGTCGCGGTCGTATTGCGCGGCCAGGGCCGCCACCAGATTATCGGCGCGGCCCACCAGCCAGCGGCCAATGATGCGCAGGTAGTCTTTGGCTCCGCGCTGCAAGCCGAGGGCGCGGCGGGTGGTTTGGGCGCGGGTCAGTTTTTCTGTGGCAGAGCCGGACAGCGGCCGGCGGGCGCCGGTTTGGGTATCGACAATTTGCCAGTGGCGCAGGCCGTTCACCTCTACCAGCTCAATCAGGCGCCGATTGACGGGCAAGGGGGCGTCGCCGCCCCGTGTAAGGGGCAACAGTTCCATACCGGGGCCGGATATTTGGGCCACGGTTTCTGCCGTTGAAGGTTGCAGCGGATAGCGAGGCCGTTGCCGGGGGGCGGGCTGCGGCGCGAGCGCGGCCGGCGCAGATGCCGCCGGATAGTCGGGGGCCAGGTGGTGGGGCGTCCACAGCGAGGCCATTGGGTTGGCGGTGGGGTCGCCGTATAAAACCATGCCGGCCCAGCCCAGCCCAATTTGAGGCGAAAGGGGCGGCAGGGTGTCGTCGGTCAGGTTTGATGTTGGCAGCGTGGCCTGTTTGGCTTGTGTGCGGGCAAAATGCAGGGCTTGCCCCAGGCTGCGCCGTTGCAAAAGCATGGCCTGGTAAAAATCGAGGGCCATTTGCAGGGCCAGCGTATCGTTGATGGGCCACAGCGGGCCAATGTAAGCGGCCGCGCCCTGATTGACAAAAGCCGTTGCCGGCCCAAAGACATCGCCCTGAAAGCGGACATCGGGCGGCTTGCCGTCCATAGCCGCCTGGCAGGCGTTGGCAAAAACCAGCCGGGGCGGGGTTTCGACGCGGGCCAGGGTGTTGCGAATCTCCTGCGCCCACAGCGGGCCGTCGCTCAAAATCCAGGCGCTTTGGGTTGGATGTTCGGCGTTGAAGACGGCGTGTCCGGCAAAATGAATCAAATCGTACTCCCCGCTGCGCAGCAGGGTTCTGAAGGCGGCTTTGGTCAGCCGGCGATTAATCCAGGCATCCCGCTCCGGCTCAAAGTCGATAGCGCTGCCGGGCGTGGCGGCCAGTTGCTCGAACATTGCGGCAATCTGGGCCGCTTCCCGTTCCGCATCGGGCAATTGATAATCGGGCAAGCCCTGTTGGGCCGCTTTTGCCAAATATTCGGGCGACAGGCGGGGGTCGCCGATGACCAGCACCCGCAATTTGCCCTCTTTCCGGTACACAAAGGGCCGCGAAAGGCCCGGCTCCATAAAAATCTGGCGGCCCACGGCAAAGCGGTCGCCCAGCATACCCGCGCCATCGTGCAGCAATTCCCACGGATAGCGCATCAGGGGGCGGGGAAGCTGCAATTGCAGGTGCGGCGCGGCGGGCGTGGGAGACAAGCGGGCCAAAAGGCGATGCTCTTCGGCCAGGGTATCGGTTAAATTCTGGATGAGGTCTTCACCCAGGGCTTGCCCCAGGGCCGTTAATTGGGCTAGTCCGGCCCGGTCAACCCAGGGGCGATACAGTATGTCGGTTAGTTCAGCCAGCAGAGTCGAGAGGGCGTCGGCTTGCACCCGGCTGCGCTGCTCAACCACGGTGGCCCCTCTGCCGGGCGATTCCAGCCGCAGGCGCCAGGTTTGGGCGTTGTCGTCACCGGGGGCGGGGGGCAGGGCCTCCAGCGACAGGCTGAGCTTTTGCGGCGCGGCCAGCACCTGAAACTGGGTTCGATAGCCCACCATCACCGAAGCCGGGCCAATCAGACGGCGCAGCAAATCTTCTTTAACCGGGGCGGGGGCGGTGGTCAGCAGCGAGCCGGCCAGCCGCCACAGGGCGCGGGGGTGCTGGGCAATGAGATTGACGGCCCCCAGCAGGGCCGCCCAGTGGGTATTTCGATTGAAGGCCAGGTGCAAATAGGGCGAGGTGCGCAGGTCATCCAGATTGGGCGGGCAGAAAACATTCAGGCCCCCTTGCCGGGTCAGGATGAGGCCGTCTTCTTCGGCGGTGAGCAGATTAAGGGCCGCTTCGGCCAGGGTAGCCAGTTGGCGGGCGCGTTGGCGCTGGCTTTGGGTAATGCGATAATCGCTGGCGAGCCAGGGGGGCAAGTCAGCCGGCGCCGAATCAAGTTGCTGTTCAATTTGACGTTCAATTGCGCCCGAATCGTCCTCTTCAGCCGGAGCAATCGAATCGCGCCAGGCGGGGGGCAGGTGAGCGCGATGCCCGGCCCACCACTCAACGATGGCTGCCTGGGCCACCTCTCGCAAGCGGGCGGCCAGGGCTTGCAGCCAGCCGGCCATATCGAAGTGGGAAGCGGAAGCGGCGTTTGGCCGGATTGGCCCCAAATTGAAGGCGGTTTGTGTTTCGGCGCGCCACATCACCCGCCACACCAAATCATCGCCCAAAGATTGCATCAAGGCCGAGGTCAGGCCGTCGAAGGCGGGGGCAAAGCGGGCAAGCGCGTCCAGATTCAGGGCGGAAACTGCCGCCCGGTTTGGGGGGGGGATGGTCTGAAGGGCGGCGCGGGCCATTGCGGCGGGGTCGGCGCGGCCTTCAGCCGCCAGCGTTTGCCAGCCGCGCAACAACTGTCGACAGGGCCAGGCCGGGGGTTGCTCCTGACTGCCCAGCACTATCCCCGCCACCCCCGAAAGCTGGTAAGCCAGTTCCAGATATTGCGTGTTTTCAATGTCGAACAGCAGCAGGTCTACGGCCCGCTGCGGCGAGCCGGCCAGCCCCTCAACCAGTCCTTGCCGCAACGTATCCGGGGTCAGGGCCTCCTGCCCGGCGGCGTCGTAGCAAAAGGCGATGGGGTGCGGCCAGTCTGCCTCGGCGGGGGGGCATGCCCCCACCAACACCAGCGCCATGCGTCGGGCCGGCTGCACGCGCCATGCCCAGCGCAAAAAGTCAGACAACGCGGCCGCCTGCCCGGTATTGACCGGCGGCAACAGTTGCGCCGGTTGGGCGCGGGCTGCTTGCCCGGCCCCGGATATGATGAATCGGGCCGTGCCTGTGGGGTGGGCAACCTGAACCAGCGCCGTCAAGCCGCAACCGGCCCCGGCCCCGGCTGCGGTCAGGTCATCCAGCCGGCTTCGTAAACTGTCTTGCAACGCGGAAGTGTTTCCGCACAAATAAAACAGCGCCACCCAATCTTGAACGGCAACCATAGCGCGCTCCTGTGGAAATAGCGGTCAGCCGGAAGCGACCACCCGCTCCGGCAAAATTTTGTAAATAACGCGCACTTCGCCCGGCACGCGCCAGGGATAGGTCTCTTCGCCCGTGTATTTTTTTGCCAGCGAGTCGATGTGGGCGTCGCCCCCTTCGGTGGTGATTTCTACCGCTTTGCCCCGCACTTCAACCCAAAAAAAAGAATTTTCGGGGTCGCGCAGCAGAATTGTGGCAAAGGCGCGTTCCCGTAAATTGCGGTCCTTTTGTCGCCCCTGGGCCGAATTGACGCGCACGTGCGTGCCGTCATAATCGCACCAAACCGGGTTCACCTGCGGCCGGCCGTCGGGCATAACCGTACCCAGGCTGGCGATGACAGGACGTTCAAACAGAACTATATGACTTTCAGGAATTAAGTTGCTCATCTTTTCTCCAAACGATATTTGTGATGCTGTCATTGTAACCATTTTCAGGCCGGGTTCAAAAAACAGAATGGAATTTGTAACGATCACCCCCTTTTGCGGGGGGAGGATTTTACTTCCCCTCCGAATCGGGGGGGGGATTTTTTGGGGGGGTAAAACGGCAAACGGGCGCTATTTGCGCTGCCGGATGGTGACCGGAATTTGTAAACACCCGGATGTCCATTGCCATTGGGCAAGCGAGGAGGTATCGGGTAAAATATCGCAGACCATGATGAAAGAAAACCGGCTGTCGAAATTTATACGGGCAGGGCTGTGGATTATTGTGGCGCTGGCGGCGCCGGCCGGTCTGGCCCGCTCTGCCCCCATGCCGGATGTGCCGTTGGGCCCGCCGCAAACCGTGCAAACCGTCAACCCCAAAATGGGCGTTCACACTCGCCTGACCGACGAGGTGGAAGCCTGGAAAATTAAGTACACCCTGCAACTGGTGCGAGAGATGGGCGCTCCGTGGGTGGTGGAGTATTTTCCGTGGGCGTACCGCGAACCGCTGCCCGGCTTCTTTAACTGGCAGCACAGCGACCGGGTGATTGACCACGCCACCAGGCAAGGGCTAACCGTCATCGCCCGGCTGGGCTTTGTGCCGGCGTGGGCCAGACCCGCCGATACCTCAACTTCCTTTTTATCGCCCGCCGGTTTTGAGCGTTTCGGCGATTATGTGTACGCTTTCGTCAAGCGCTATCAGGGGCAGGTGGATTACATCATCATCTGGAACGAGCCGAATTTGTCGCTGGAGTGGGGGTTTCGGCCGGTTGACCCGGCGGCCTACACCGATTTGTTGCGGATAGCCTGGCGCCGGGCCAAAGAGGCCAATCCTGATGTGCAGGTGCTGGGCGGGGCGCTGGCCCCCAATCTGGCCCCCGGCGGCGATGAATTTGCCATGAACGATCTGGACTATTTGCGGGCCATGCTCAACGCCGGCGCGGGCGAGGCGATGGACGGCCTGGCGGCCCACGCCTATGGCTGGGTTTATCCCCCCGATGACCCGCCCGCTCCCGATGTGGTCAATTTTCGGCGGGTGGAACTGGCCCACCAATTGCTGGCGGAATACGGCTACGGCGAGATGCCCATCCACATTACCGAAGGGGGCTGGAACGACCACCCCCGCTGGACGCGGGCCGTAAAGCCGGGGCAACGTATTCAATATACCTTGCAAGCCTACCGGATGGCCCTCGCCTGGCCCTGGCTGGCTTCGCTGGATTTGTGGGCCTTTCGATACCCCGCCCCGGCCCGCAGTTATCTTGATTATTTCACCTTCGTCACGCCGGATTTTGAACTGAAACCCATCTACAATGAAGTGAAACGATATGCCGCCGGTATGGATTGATGACACCATGCAAAAACGATTGTGGTTGATAACAGTGCTGGCGCTGGGCCTGGCAATTATTATCGGCGGGGTGATAATCACTCGCCGGCAGGCTCAAACCGGCCTGGCCGACATTCGGCGGCGGGGGGCGCTGCGGGTAGGTCTGGACGCCGGCTTTCCGCCGTTTGAACTGCTGAACCGGGCCGGGCAGGTGGTCGGCCTGGACGCCGATATTGCCCGCGCCATTGCCGCCGATTTGGGCGTAACGGTGGAATTTGCCAACATCGGCTTTGACGGCCTGCCCGATGCCCTGAAGGTGGGCCGGGTAGATATGATTATTTCCGGCCTGGCCATTAACCCCCTGCTTACCCGCGATATAGCCTATTCCAGCCCCTATTTTAACGCCGGGCAAGTGCTGATAACCACCAAAACCGAGGTGCAAACGGTGGATGATCTGGCCGGACAGACAGTGGCTGTCGAATGGGGGTCGATGGCGGATATGGAGGCCCGCCGGTTGCGGAAAACCACGCCCTCCCTGCAAATTGCGCCCATGCCCGATGCCGCTTCGGCGTTGCAGGCAGACCTGGCTATTGTTGACGGGGTGACGCTGTTGGGCCGGCCCGGCGCGCGGCGGGTGGCCTGGCTAACCGATGTGTGGTACGCCGTGGCCGTCAAGGCG
>JAJRUC010000322.1 GCA_024278015.1 Chloroflexota bacterium | reverse complement strand
ATTTTTAAATTTGAAAAATTTCGTCCCGCCAACCAGGCTGTACATACCCACAATAAACGCCGCCCCGGCCGCAATTTGCAGGGCCGCGCCGTATTGATAAAACGCGCGCCAGCCGTTTGCCCGGCCAATGCCACCCACCAGGGCCACAATCGCCAGGTCGATGATGATGGCGTTGCGCATCAGCCGCCAAAATTTCGACAGGTCTGCCTCCACAATATTCCCTCAATTGCCAAATTCAAAATCGGCCACCACCGGCAAATGGTCAGAGGCCGTCCGCACGGCATCCGGTTCTTCGGCCACGGCGCAGCTTCGCAACGAAGCCTGAAGCGCGGGCGGCACAAAGATGTAATCCAGCCGAACTTCCGGCGCGGCGGCGGGCAGGGTAAAGCCCGCTTCAGCGGGGTGAAGCCGGCGGTAAGCGTCGATGTAGCCCGTATTGAACAACGTTTTCAGCGCGAATCGGAGAATTTTGCCCCCCTGCGGCCAGGTTTGGGCCTTAACCCAGACGGGGGCGTTGGTCATCAAGGCCTCGTCGGCGGGGGCGATGGCGTTAACATCGCCGGCCAGCAAGGGCAGGGTCGCTTCAGTCTGATTCAACCAGGCCAGCAAGCGGCGCAATTCAAGCTGCCGCCGGCACTCGAAGGGCCAGGTGTGGAAGGGAATCAGATGCAGGCCGCACACCGTCAGTTTTTGGGCGTTGGATAATTGCACCGTTGTCGCCAACCCGTGCCGCCGGCCGGCCAGGCGGCGCGTGCGGGTGTTGAGAATGGGCAACCGGCTCAACAGCCCCACCTTGCGGCCTTTGGCCGTACCGCCCCCCACCCGCCAGGTCATCGAGAGGGCGCGGGCCATTTGCTCCAACACCTCAACCTGCATCACCTCCGGCAAAATGACCACATCCGGCGCGTGATGCCGAATGATGTCCGTAATTGCTTCCCGGCGCGGGCCGCCGCCATCAAGAATATTGTAGGTCATCAATCGAAACGGTATTGTTGCCATAAACACGGCTCCATCGTCTACACCCAATTCGGTTTTAGCGGGTCAAAACATCAACCATTACTTTGCTGACGGTGGGCGCGTGCAGCACCATGTTGGCGTAGCCGGCGTTGGCCATAGGGCAGGCGCACTCGCCGTTAAAAATACTTTGCCGCAGGGCTGCCATTTTGCGCCCCTTCCAGATGGGCCGAATATCGTAATTATGGTCGCGCAGGTTGCCCACCCCTTCGGCCCGAATGCAGCAACTCCACACATCGCCGTTGGGGGCAATTTGGCAACTGGCCCAGCCGGCGTAGCAGGGGATGATTTGCCGGTGTTCGTACAGGGTTCGTTTGGCAAGCTGGTAATATTGCGCCCGAAAAGACTGGGTGAGTTTGGCGATGCCTTTGGCCGGACGTTCTTTGGCTTTCCGGCTCAAAAAATCGGCCACGGGAGCGTATTTTTGGGCCGCCGGGGTAATACCCCAGCCGATGGTATCGAGTTCCACCCGCTCTTCGGCCACCTCGGTGATGAAGCTGTCGGCCTCCAGAAATTGCAGGCCCTTGTAAATTTCAAAGAAGCGGTCAATGTTAAATTTAGAAATAACGGTGTGGGTGGTCAGCACCAGGTTTTTGTGCTGTTTTTGCAGCGCTTTCAAGGCCTGCCAGGTTTTCATGGCCTTGTCCCAGTTGCCCGGCACCATGCGAATTTCATCGTGTTCCTTGCCCACGCCATCCAGACTTAAATTGATGCCGATTTGGGTTTTGGGCGCGCCGGCGCAAATGCGGTCAACCTGCTTCACAATTTGGCGGGTGAGCAAACCGTTGGTGGGGATGGTGATGACCGCCGGACGGCTGTGTTTGTAGGCCGAAAGGGCTATGTCGGCGGTGTCTTTACGCAAAAACGGCTCGCCGCCGGTGAAGGTGTAATACAGCGGCCCCCGCCCGATGGCGGCAAAAACCTTGTCCCACTCTGACAGTGACATATCATCGTTGGGTTTGCGCCACACATCGCAGGTTTTGCACCTTGAATTGCAGCGATAGCTGATGCTGACCACCACGCTGAAGGGCAGCATGTGCGGAAAGCCGAATTTTCGATAGCTCCAGTATAGCGGAATTTTGGGCAAAAGACCCAGCATAGGGTGTCCTTTTTCTGCGTATTCAATAGGGGGATTAAGGTGTTGCATCCCCCTCTCCCCCAGGGGAGAGGAATATTTTCCCCCTCTCTGAGGGAGGATTAAGGGGGGCGTACCGGCAAACCCCAATCATCAACTTGGCACTACAAGCTAAAAACGCGAAACGTCATACGGCCTGTATTTCGTTTCACGTTTTATTTTAGTCACAATCCAAAAATTGTCAGGTTTTCAGTTGGCAGTGGGAGCAACATCTCGCTTGCCGATGCCCGCCAGCATTGCCAGCGCGGTTTGGGCATAGTACGGAAACCGCCGCCAGGTATCTTTGCGGGCCGCAATGCGCAAGATTCGGCCGGGGCGCAGGTAAAAGCGACGGTGCGCTTCGTGCCATTTGCGCTCCACCACTTCGGCCTCCAAATCGCCGAACGCAAACAGGGCCTTGTCCTCCTGAATGGCGAGCTTGTCCCATTCCCCTGATTTAACCAACCCTTCGCGCTGAAGGGTATCCCACATTTCTGTGCCGGGGTAGGGGGTTGCCATCAAAAAGTGAGCCAAATCGGGGTCGAGTTCCAGGGCCAGGCGGGTGGTTTTCTCCATACTTTCTTCGGTTTCGCCGGGCATACCGTAAATAAAGAAGCCCATCGTTTGCAATTTGGCCTGCTTGGCCCATTTAACGGCGTTACGCACCATCTGCACGGTCTGGCCCTTTTTTACCACGTGGCGCAGCATATCATCGTCGCCGTTTTCAATGCCGAAGCCGACCCGCTTGCAGCCGGCGGCTTTCATCAATTGAAAGAGTTCGGCATCGGTATTGTTGACCTTCATGCCGTGAATAGTAACCCAGGGCACGTGGTTAAGGTTGTTGTCTATCAGGGCGCGGCACAGGGTTTTGGCCCGCGTGCGGTCCAGGTTCCAGATATCGTCGGTTACGCCGATTTCAGTGGCGCCCAGGTCTTGTACCAGCCAGCGCCATTCGGCGATGACGTTTTCCACGCTGCGCCCGCGCCAGGTGTTGCCGGTAATCGGCTTGGAACAGTAGGTGCATTTATAGGGGCAACCCCGGCTGGTGACGATGGTGTAGGCGCGGGCGTGGGGGTTCAGGCCGTCGGTGAGGGGGTTGAGGTTGGTGTAACGCTCAATTTTGAACAGGTGATGGGCCGGAAAGGGGATGGCGTCCAGGTCTTGCGACAGGAGGCGGTCAACATTGTGTTTGATGTTGCCCGCCTCGTCTCGCCACGAAAGGCCGTTGATGGCGGCCATGTGTTCGGGTTTGAAGCAGCGGGGGGCATCGGGGGCGGCTTGCGCCCCGGAGTCCATTGCCAGGGCAGCCATAATTTCGATGATGGTCTGTTCCGCTTCGCCGCGCGCCACCAAATCCACCGCCGGAACATCCATCGATTCATGGGGCATCAGGGTTAGATGAGGCCCGCCCAAAATGGTGACGGCCCCGTGTTGTTTGGCGATGGCCGCCGCCTGCCATGCGCTGTAAATCAAGGGCGTGGGCGCAGAAATACCCACCACGTCGTAGTGATGGCGCTGCAAGTGCTGTTCAAACGTTTCAAACTCTTCTTCAACCGCCGCGTCCCACAGCGAAACATCGTAGCCGTGGGCCAGCAGCGCCCCGGCCAGATAGCCCAGGCCCATATGAATGTGCTTGCGGCTGTTCCATACGCCGGATTCCGGGCCGGCAAGTAAAATTCGCATCCGATAACCTTCTTTTGTGTAATAACCTCGTAGGTAGAGGGCACGATGCATTGTGCCCCTGCAGCTTGCCTGAATTTACATTAGGCCGAATATTCCGCTTCGATGGCCTGCCGCAGTTCGGTTTTTTCCTTTTTGGGGAAGAGCGTTTTCCAGGCCATGCGAAAAGTTCGCCGCCAGTTGACCCAAAAATCTTTCCGCAGCAAAATTTGGGCAATGCGATGCGGCCGCAAATAAAACCGGCGATAGGCTTCTTTCCATTTGCGCTCAATGAGTTCGGCGGTCATGTCGCCCATTTCGTACCGCGCCCGACCATCAAAAAAGACGTAATCTTCCCAATCATCCAGCAAAAGCCGGCCCTGCTGTTTGACAATCTCGTACACTTTGGTGCCGGGATACGGGGTCATCATGGAAAAGTTGGCAATCATGGGGTCCACTTCGCAGGCAAATTTGATGGTGCGGTTCATCGATTCTTCGGTTTCACCGGGCAGGCCGATGATGAAAAAGCCAATCGTTTCCAGCCCGACGGCTTTGGCGTTTTTAAAGGCCCGGCGGATGGTGTCGTGGTCAATTTTCTTGTCGATGGACAGCAGCACGTCCGGGTCGCCCGTTTCCACCCCGAAGGCGGTGCGCTTTAGTCCGGCGTCTTTCAGCGTTTGCAGCAGGTCTTTGGTGGCTAAATTGGCCCGAATACCGTTCACGAAAATCCATGGTACGTGATTGAGCCTGTTTTCAATCAGCAAGTCGGCTATCCGGCCCAGCCGCTTCACGTCAATGTTGGCGCTGTCATCCAGCACGCCAATTTCTTCCGCGCCCAACTCTTCCACCAGATGCCGCCATTCAGCCAGCACGTTTTCCGGCGAGCGCGCCCGCCATTTGATGGGCATAATGCTCTGCGAGCAAAATGTGCAGCGATACGGGCAGCCCCGCGAGGTCATAATGGAGAAGGATTTGGCGCCGTCCACGGCATCGGTGGCGGGTTGCAGGTTGGTGTAACGGTCCATTTTAAAGAGGTGATAGGCCGGCCAGGGCAGGGTGTCCAGGTCGGCCACGGGGGGATGGTCCGGGTTAAGGTGTTCCTTGCCGTCGGTGGTAAAGTAGCTGATGCCCAGCAGGCCGGTCAGGGCCGGGTTTTCCGGGGCCAGCAAATCGGCGGCCACAAAACCAGGGTTGGCCTGCTTGTGGCGTTCAACAATTTGGCACAATTTCAGCCAGGCCGGTTCGCCTTCGCCGCGCACCACAATGTCAACTTCGGGGCGCCGGGCGCTTTCGGCGGGCAGCACCGAAACGTGCGGCCCGCCCAACACAACCGGAATATCTGCAATTGATTTTATGGCCTGGGCGGTTCGCCAGGCTTGTTTAACCTGGGGGGTGTTGGTGGTAATGCCCACCATATCGGGCCGGAAACGTTTAATGGCTTCGGTCAGGGGTTCGTCTTCCACATCGGCATCAAAAATCAGGGTTTCGTAGCCGGCTTCTTCAGAAACGGCCCCCAAATAGGCCAACCCCAAATGCGGGGTGGTTCGGGTATCGATGGGTAATCTGAATTTGGGATTTACCAGCATAACGCGCATGGATATTGCCTCCCTGTTGCGGTTTCTGTCTTGATTTTTACAAAAGCGTACTATACGCCCGGATTGGTAATTGCACAACAGCCATATCGCAAAATCGGATGGGCTATTTTGCGGCTTTGGGGCTGTTGTCTACGCTAAAAAGCGTATGGCCGGCGGCTATTCGCACGAGAAGGGCAACAGCTTGTTAGCGATTGCCCTTCTTTAATCTCCGTGATATTCGGATGCAGTTACCATGCCTTTAGCACTGGCAGGACTGCCCTTGCTCGCCGGCTTCGGTGCGGAAGGAACTGCCGCACGAGCATGTTTGCACGGCGTTGGGGTTTTCAATGCGAAAGCCGCCGCCCATCAGGCTGTCAACGTAATCAATTTCTGCGCCGGCCAGATATGGCAGACTATCCGGGTCTACCACAATTTTCATGCCGTTGGCCTCAAAGGTTTCATCGGTCGGTTCGGGCGCTTCGGCGAAGGTCATACCGTAATTCAGGCCTGAACAGCCGCCGCCGGATACAAAAACCCGCAACGCATAATTGGAAATGTTCTTTTCGGCCATAATACCCTGCAATTTTTGGCCGGCTAATTCGGTTACTGTAAGCATACTATCTCCTTAAATCGCAATCAAATCGTTCATTTTAACTCGCCTTACGCAGTTCGAGATTTGACAAAATTGAAACAACCGGAATTGTTGTCAAAAATCTAAAAATCCCCCCTGTGTCCCCCCTTCCCGGCGGGAAGGGGGGAGTGATAGAAAGCGAGGGGGACTTCGTCCCCCTCGCTCACCCTCTTTTACCCCCTCCACCGACATCGGGGGAGGGGGTCAGGGGGAGGGGGTGAAATCACAACTGAGCGTATCTTGAACTTATCAAATTTTAACAATGAATCGCATTTTTATGAATTGTTTTGGTATTTTACTGGCAGGCGATTATTTTGTCAAAAGCGAAGGGTTTTTACAGTATTTTTTATAAAAATGTTTTGTCCGCCGAGCGGGCCTAAAACCATTTCGGCTCAACGGGCGGGGGCCGGTACGCTTCGATGTAAGCCAGCGCGGCGGCGGCGTTGGCGGCAACGTGGTACAACGCCCGGTGGCCGGGTTTGGCGAAT